>JAYOXJ010000236.1:2949-6010 GCA_038152725.1 Rhodospirillaceae bacterium | reverse complement strand
CCAGGGCGCACGCTCGGCCAGTTCGAGCGCGTATCCCCAGGTGATCTGGCGCTGGAAATCGATCAGCCATACCGGAAAAAGCCAAGCGCCCTTGGGCACGGACGTGTCGGTCCACTCGCGGGAGGTCTTGAGCCAGAACAGAACCGCGACCAGCAACAGAATAGTGGCGGCGAAACTGCCGAACAGGTATTTCCGTGTACTGCGACGGGTCATCCAGCAAATTGGCATGGCCATGCCCATGGCGAGGAACGGTTGTATGTGTCCCATATCAGGCAGGCCGCGACGACCAGAGTGGCGGCCGCAATCAGCCGGAAAGGCGGGGTTTCCCGGAATAGGGCCCATGCCAGCACCGGCGCGATCATCACATAGAGCGAGGTGTAACCCTTGAGTTCGGTCTGTAGCTTGGTCCCGTGCCAGCCCTTGAGGTGCACCAGCCAATATAGGTTCGGCAGCACGGTCATGGCGATTATGCTGAACGCAGCGGTTATGGCGGCGGCAATAACGAAGGCGCGGACTGCTGTGCGGCAGCCTTTCGGATCGGCCCGGAGAGCTGCGAACACCATGATACCGGCGATTCCGAACAATCCGGTACGAAGCACCGCTTCGGACGAACGGACCTGGAAGTTGGAGCCGAGCGCGCTGATTTCCCATACGGCGATGGTCACGATGGCGAGCAGGCCGGCGCGGGTGGCGAGCTCGGCGCGAACCCGGGCCCAGGCGATCGGACGCAGGTCGCTGGCGACCAGTGCCGCCAGGGCGAGCAGGACGATCACCGCCATCGTCGAGCGGCCGAACGCCACCGCCGGCACGGCGATACCGATCAGCACGGTGAAAACTTGGCGGTATGTGGGAGCTAACGACGGGGACAACGCGAACGACCGATCATTGCGGGGGAGCATCCGATTACCTCCAATTGCGCGCCAAAACAAGGACGGGGTGGCGGATTTATTGGCGTTGACATTCTCCGGCCAGCCGATCAGACGTAGGTCGGGTTGACGCGCCGGGCAGTTTTGGGGGCGGTTCGCATTGATGATTGACGCTGGCAGCACCGACGAGAAGATCACTGTCATCGGCCTCGGCTACGTCGGCCTCCCCCTGGCGCTCGCCTTGGCCGGGAAGTACCAGGTCAAGGGATACGATGCCGACGCGCGGCGTCTCGACGAACTTACCCGCGGCATCGATCGGACCGGTGAGGTTCCAGGCGCGCGGCTGCGCGCGACGTCGCTGGCCTGGACCCGCGACATCGGCGATTGCGCCGACAGCAGCCTGTTCATTGTTACTGTGCCCACCCCCATCGATGCCGGCAACGCGCCTGATCTTTCTGCATTGATCGCCGCCAGCCGCGCGGTCGGCGGTATCATGCGTAAAGGCGCTATCGTGGTGTTCGAAAGCACTGTCTATCCCGGCGTCACCGAGAACGTTTGCGGGCCCGAACTGGCGCGCGCATCCGCAATGGAATGCGGTCGCGACTTTTTTCTCGGCTATTCGCCTGAGCGTATCAATCCGGGCGACAAATCGCATACGGTCGAAAGCATCGTAAAGGTGGTCGCCGGGCAGACCCACCAAGTGGTTGAGCGTCTCGCGCATGTCTACGGCGCCGTCGTCCCGGCTGGCGTCCACGCGGCACCCGATATCCGCACTGCCGAGGCGGCGAAAGTGATCGAGAACGCACAACGAGACATCAACATCGCCTTCATCAACGAAGTGACCATGATCTTCCAGCGCATGGGCATCGACACCCAGAGCGTTCTGGCGGCGGCACGGACCAAGTGGAACTTCCTCGACTTCCGCCCCGGTCTCGTCGGCGGGCACTGCATCGGCGTCGATCCGTATTATCTTGCATACGCCGCCACGGCGATCGGCCATGATCCCGAAGTGATCCTCGCCGGTAGGCGCATCAACGATGGCATGGCGGAATTCGTTGCCGGAGAAATCGCCAGCCGTCTCGGGGGACCGTCGCGGGTTCTGATGCTCGGCCTCACCTTCAAGGAAAACGTCGCCGATTTGCGCAACTCCAAGGTCGCCGACATGGTCCGCAGCCTGGAAGGTGCCGGGCATGAGGTTTCGGTGCACGATTCGCTCGCCGCTGCCGATGACGCGCGCGCGCTCTACGGTATTGAGCTTTTGACAGACCTTGATGGTGCCGGTGGCTTCGATGCCGTAGTCGGCGCTGTGGCGCACGACGCCTACCGCGGCCTGACGACGGCCGATCTCCGTGCCATGCTCGGCGAGAACGGCCTCGTGGTCGATCTCAAGGGAATCTGGCCAGACGCCGGCACCGACGGACTCCGCCACTGGCGGCTGTGAGCCGCGGACGATACCGGCCGTCCGCGAACATCCGTTTGACGACTTCGATGCCGCTGTCGCGGCCATGGTCGCCTGGCTGGCGGCCGGTCTCGGACGCGCCGTCGCGCTCAATGGCCGTGCGACGCTTGCGGTCGGCGGCGGTCGCACCCCGCGTGACGTTTTGCCGCTGCTGGCCGCCGCGGTCGCCGATTGGTCGCCGATCACGGTGACGCTCACCGACGACCGCCGGGTCTCGGCCGACGATCCGGATAGCAACGCTGGCCTGGTGCGCAGCCGGCTGCTCGAGCAGGGCGCCGGCACCGCGGCATTCGTCCCGCTGGGCGACGTCGCGGTCCCGCCGCCGCAGCCCGACGTCGTCTATCTGGGCTTCGGCCTCGACGGCCACGTTGCATCGCTGTTTCCGGGTGGCGCCGAACTGGCGGTTCGGCGCATCGGCCTGGTCGAGGTGTCGGCACCGGTGGCGCCCGTCCGGCGCGTCAGCATGACCCTGCCGATGCTGCTCGGCGCGCGTTTGATCGCGATTCTGGTGGCGGGGGCGGAGAAGCGGGACGTCTATGCCCGCGCCAAGGCCGAAGCCGCGATGCCGCAGCTACCGTTGGCGCGCGTGCTACACGGCGCCGACACAGACATTTTCATCGTGCGCGACTGATCGGCGACGACGATCAGCCCTCGCGCGCCAGACGCCACTTTGTCACCGTGCGCCGGCGCGCGTGGCGGCCGGTGATGACCAGTTGCTGGCTGGTGCGCGGTTTGC
>JAYOXJ010000236.1:1068-2790 GCA_038152725.1 Rhodospirillaceae bacterium | reverse complement strand
AAAGCGAGGCGGCGACGTCGGGATGCAGGTGGAAGCGGATGTCGAACACCCGCCCGGTGCCGCTTTCGGCTTCCAGCACGTCCTCGCCGCGGAGATCGAGGCCGTCGCGCGCCAGATACAAGAGCCGCCGATGCGACAGCCCGAACGGTTCGCGGTAGCCGTCGTGGGTCGCCTCGACCAGCACGTTGCGGTCGTGCTCGCGCCGGCGAGCACTCACGTTCTCGGCGCGGCGCGGCCCGAATCCGCCGGGCACCAGGTCGGATGAATTGATGTTGGCGACGGTCAGCGTCGAATGCGCCGCGGTGGCGCGCAGCGCCTCGGCGAGGTTGCGTCCGGCCGACCGGCCGCCGCCGCAATTGACGATCAGGCGGTGGTTGCCGACGCTCATCTCGAAGCCGAGCGTGCCGGCGTGTCCGACTGTTACCGGGGTCGAGACCGGCCGGCCGACGTCGAACAGCACGGCCGTGCGCTGGGCGTGGATGCGATGGAAACCGGTATGCGGTGCGCTCGCCGCCGCCTTGGCCTGGCTGTCGCTCAGTTCCAAGGTCCGCTCGATCGCCACCGGATCGCCCTGGCCGGCACCGTTGAACAGCGCGAAGCCGCCGTCGCCGAGCAGATAGGCCCGCAACATCGGCGTCATGCGGTCGATGGCGCCCTGCAGCAATTCGGGGAAGGCGTAGCCGCCGTCGGCGAGCACGGCACGCACCTGGATCAACGCGGCGAGCGCGTCGTGATGGCGTTCGGGCTGGCGTGCGCGGTGGCCGCCGTCGGGATAGACCCATTGCGCCAACTGATCCAATAGGTCGTTCACCGCTTGGCCGATGCGGCGTTCGAACCCGGGCAGGTATCGCGCCGCCATGACGGCGCCGAGGCCGGTCGAGAACGGATCATGGGCGTTTCGTTCCGCCGTCGCCAGACGGAAAAGGTGTCGTGCCTCGCGGTGCAGTTGATTGGCCAGCACTGTCTGAAAGTCGGCGCCGGCACCTTCGGTGATTACCGAGAAACGCGGGATGACATGGGCGAGGCGCTGACCGATCAGGTCGGCACGCCACGAATCGGCACGCCACTGGCGGTTGGTGCTGAGCCATTCGCCGAGGCGCGCGCGCGCGTTCTCGCGGGTAGCGCCGTCTGCGGCCGGGTCGAGCCCGGCAAGCCAGGCAAGCGAATCGTCGGGTGCTGCCGGCGATACTGACAGTTCGAGCAAGTCGGCCGGCACCGGGCGCGGCGGCTGGGCGCGCGCACCCAGGCTCAGGTCATAGATTCGACTTGCAAAGAGCTTGGCGCGCAGGCCCTTGGCCATGGTTCGGGTCCGCTGGCTTCAGTCCAGTTCGAAAGCGTTCTTGTAGTCGAGGCGGAGGTCCGGGTTCTGGTCCTCTTTCGCCAGGACGGCGTTGCCGACAATCAATACCTCGATATTGCTGCCCATGAAACAGCGAAAGGCGTCTTCCGGGGTGCAAACGATCGGCTCGCCGCGCACGTTGAAGCTGGTGTTGACCACCACCGGGCAGCCGGTGTGTTCCTTGAAGCGTGAAATCAGCGCGTGATAGCGCGGGTTGGTCTCGGCGTGCACGGTCTGGATGCGGGCCGAGTAGTCGACGTGCGTGACCGCCGGAATGTCGGAGCGCGGCACATTCAGCTTGTCGATGCCGAACAACGCCTGCTCGTCCGGCGTCATCTCGCGCCGGCGGCTTTCGACCACGTCGGCGACCATCAGCATGTAGG
>JAYOXJ010000236.1:0-1058 GCA_038152725.1 Rhodospirillaceae bacterium | reverse complement strand
TCTCGAACCAGTCCGCGACATCTTCGCGAAGCACCGAGGGCGCGAAGGGGCGGAACGATTCGCGGTATTTGACGCGCAGGTTCAGGGTCTTCTGCATGGAGGGCGAACGCGGGTCGCCGAGGATCGAGCGGCCGCCCAAGGCGCGCGGACCGAACTCCATGCGACCCTGGAACCAGCCGACCGCCTTCTCCGCAGCGAGTGCCTGGGCGGTGTACTCGATGACGGCGTCGTCTTCGAGGGTCTCGAACTTGGCGCCGGCGGCAGTGAGACGGCGCTCGATCTCGGCCTGCTCGAATGCCGGTCCGAGATAGCCGCCCTGCATGGCATCGCCCACCTTGACCTGGCGTGGCTGGCCCTGGAACAGGTGATAGGCGGAGAGCGCCGCGCCCAACGCACCGCCGGCGTCGCCGGCCGCCGGTTGTACCCAGACGTTCTCGAAGGCGCGGTCGCGCAGCACCTTGCCGTTGGCGACGCAGTTGAGTGCGACGCCGCCGGCGAGGCAGAGGTTTTTCGCGCCGGTCTCCTTGGCGAGTGCGCGGGTCAGGCGCAGTACCACCTCTTCCGTCACCGCCTGGACCGAGGCGGCGAGGTCCATGTGTTTCTGCGTCAGCAATTCGTCCGCCTTGCGCGCCGGGCCGCCGAACAACGCGTCGAACTTGGCGTTGGTCATCTTCAGACCGGTGCAATAGTCGAAATAGGACTGATCGAGCCGGAACGAACCGTCCGCCTTGACGTCGAGCAGCTTGTCGAGGATCAGGTCCTTGTATTTGGGCTCGCCGTAAGGTGCCAGGCCCATGACCTTGTATTCGCCGGAATTAACCCTGAAGCCGGTGTAGTAGGTGAAGGCGGAATACAACAGCCCGATGGAATGGGGGAAGTGTATTTCCTTCGCCATGTCGAGCTTGTTGCCGTGTCCCATCGCAACCGATGTCGTCGCCCATTCGCCGACGCCGTCCATGGTCAGCACCACGGCGTCCTCGAACGGCGACGGGAAAAACGCCGACGCTGCGTGGCTCTGGTGGTGTTCGGCGAACAGCAGCTTGTTCTGCCAATCGAAG
>JAYOXJ010000235.1:5721-6012 GCA_038152725.1 Rhodospirillaceae bacterium | reverse complement strand
CCATCAGGCGACCGACCGGGATCATGTATTCGCCGGGATAGAGCCCAGCCGGGATTTCGCCGATGGCTTCGCCCAACGCCTCGCGATAGCGGAGATGGGCGGAGCGCGCCAAGGCATCGACCTGCGCGCCGAAGTCGTTGATGTAGTATTCCGTGGTGACGTCGTAGCCGGCCTTGGCGAGCAGGTTGGCGAGCGCATCGCCGATGACGGCGCCGCGCGCGTGCGCCACGTGCAGCGGTCCGGTCGGGTTGGCCGAGACGTACTCGACGTTGATCTTCTTCCCACGCCCGA
>JAYOXJ010000235.1:0-5711 GCA_038152725.1 Rhodospirillaceae bacterium | reverse complement strand
ACTTTGCCGTCTCCGTAAGCGGTGCCGCGTTCAAGAATCTCCACCATCTGGCGATGCCAGAAATCGGCCGCTACGCGCAGATTGATGAACCCCGGTCCGGCCACATCGACGCCATCGACCGTCTTCAGCCCGGCCAGCTTGCCGGCGATGCGCTCGGCCAGGTCCCTGGGTTTCATGCCGGCCATCTTGGCCAGTACCATCGCCGCATTGGTCGACAGATCGCCCATGGATGGATCGCGCGGCGCCTCGACGACGATCCGATCGGTTTCCGGCGCTGAAGCAAACGTGCCGTCGGCCGCCAACTCGGCGATGACGGAAACGATCTCGGCGTGAAAGGCGTCAAATACGTTCATGCTTGCAATGTATATCAAATGGAGGCCGGGCGGTGATACGCCAAGCGAAAGCCACGATCAAGCGGACTTGCCCAGGATCGTTGGATCGTGCCACCCTCGAAGGATGGTCGAGAGCAAACCATCGACATATCGAAAACGCCTCCTCGCAATGCGCGCGGATGTCGAGCGCGATTCCGCCACCACCGCCGACGAACGAAAACCGGTCGAACTCGACCAGACCTCGGTCGGGCGGCTGACACGCATGGATGCCATGCAGGCACAGGCCATGCAGATGGAGGCGGAGCGCCGCCGCAAACTCGAGCTCCGCCGGATCGACGCGGCGCTCGAGCGGATGGACGACGGCGAATTCGGTTATTGCGTGGTCTGCGGCGACGAAATCGAGCCGAAGCGGCTGTCTCAGGACCCCAGCGTACCGAACTGTATCGGCTGTGCCCGCGGCGCTCGCTAGCCGCCGGCGTTGGCGCCGACATCTCTGCGGTAGAGCCAGTAGAACCGGGCACTCAACAGCGCCAGCGAGACCACCGTCGCCAGGCCGACACCCTGGAAGATTCCGACGACCCCGTGACCCACAGGGAAAACCAAATACCAGGTCAACGGTACCATCACGCCGAAGAACGCAAACGTCTGCAGGAAGCACGGCATCCAGACATCCTGTCGACCGCGGAGCGCATTCGCCATCACCGCCTGCCCGCCGTCGGTCACCAGTGTCAGGGCCACCCAGGCGACCAGCGGCACGGTCGCAGCCAGGACCGCCGCGTCGTCCGTGAACACACGCACCAAAGGTGCATCCAGGCCGACCATCAGGATACCCATCACCACGGTAACGACGGTGGTTACGGCAAGCCCGACCCAGCCGGCCAACATCATGTCGTCGGCATCGCGGCGTCCATGTGCGTTACCGACACGGACGGCCGTTGCCGCGCCGAGACCTATGGCCACCATGAACGACGTTACCAGCAGATAGAACGAGACCGTGAACGACGCCAACGAAAGCGGGCCAAGCCAGCCCGCGAATTGCTGCACGGTGGTGAAGGCGCAGGCCTCGCCGGCGAGACTGGTTCCCGTCGCGTAGCCAAGGCGGCGCTGATGGCGCCATGCGCGCCAACCGCCGCCGGCGGGTTTGCGCACACCGAACGCGTCGTGGCCGCGCATGCAGAGGACGTATCCGATCATGCCGATGGCAAGGACCCAACGCGACACCGTCGTCGCCAGTGCCGCACCGATGGCACCGTCTGGAAGACCGTCGATGGCACCGTGGATCAGCACCGAATTGAGGCCGAAGTTGACCAGGTTGGCGATCACCATGACGACAAGGCCTGGTGCCGGGCGGCGGATGCCCTCCAGGAAGAAGCTGCAGGCCAGGAACAACAGGTGCCCTGGCACGCCGATGCCGAGCACCACCATCACCCGTCCGCCTTCCCGCGCCAGTTCGGGCGATTGACCGGTCCATGTCAGCAGGGTTTCGCCGAACATGCAGGCCACCGTCGCGATCACACCCAACCCGACGGCATAGGCGACCGAACGACGCCACACGCGGCCGCATTCGCGAATATCGCCGGCACCGAAATGATACGCCGTCAGCACCATCGTCCCCATGATCAATCCGAGCGAGGTGACCACCAGGGGCTGCACCAGCGACATGCCCATGGCCATGAAACCGAGTTGCCGCGCGTCGTAATGACCGACCATGACGATATCGACCAGGATCATCAGGATCATGCCAGACCGGGCCAGCACGATCGCCGGCGCGAGGCGCAGCATTTCCGATACATGACGGACAAGGCGCGAACCCGAAGCGGCCGCGACGGGCTCCTTGGCATCTCTCGGTTTCTGGCCCATAAGCAACAATCCGTCACAGCCCTGACGCGGGCGCAATTATCGGTATCGACGCCACGTGACTACGCCCTCGCCCCCGGACGCGCAATCCTCATCCGTCGGACGCGGCATCCTGTGGATGCTGGGCGCGTTGTTCCTGTTCGCCAGCATGGACGCGGGCGTCAAATACCTGGTCAAGCACTACCCGGTCGTCCAGGTGGTCTGGGCCCGCTATTTCTTCCATCTCGTATTACTGACCGCCGTCTTCGCCAGGCGCCTGCCGGTCCTGGTCAAGACCACCAACCTCAACATCCAAATCGTGCGTTCGATCCTGCTGCTGGCGACGACGGCGCTGTTCTTTACCGGGCTCCGTTTCGTGCCGCTAGCTGACATGACTGCGATCATGATGGTCGCGCCTTTGATCGTCACCGCACTTTCCATGCCGCTGCTCAAGGAACCGGTCGGGCCGCGCCGTTGGCTCGGGGTCGTGGTCGGCTTCGCCGGCGCGCTGATCATTATCCGCCCGACCAGCGGCGTTATGCAGTTGGCGGCGCTGCTACCGCTTGCCGCCGCCGCCAGCTACGCCCTCTACCAGATCAGCACGCGCCACCTCAGCAGCTCCGATCCGGTGTTGACGACGTTGCTCTACAGCGCCACCTCGGGCGCCGTGCTGACGTCGTTTCTGGTGCCGTTCTACTGGACCTGGCCGACACCCATGGGCTGGGCATTGCTGCTCTATACCGGGTTCTGCGGCGGCTTCGGCCATTTCGCGCTGATCAAGGCGTTCACGTCGGCGCCGGCCGCGGTGATCACGCCGTTTTCCTATACCAGCCTGATCTGGGCGACCGGCTGGGGGTTCTTCGTCTACGGCGAATTCCCCGATCGCTGGACCATCGTCGGCGCCGCCATCATCGCCCTAAGCGGCCTTTACGTCTTCTTCCGCGAGCAGCGCGTCAAAGCCCGGCAGAAGAGCTGACCCGCGCATCGATCAAGGCCAGCAATCGATCAAGCGACGGATCGAAATCCCCGAGCTTGGTCATTTCCGCAATGGTGTTGGCGAGATAGTCGCGGCAGGTGCCGAACTTGCCGCAGCCGCCGGCCATGATCTCGGCCATCTCCTCCAAGGGGCGCGGTCCCGCATATTGGACGTGGCCGGGATTGGCGGCCCAGGTCAGTGCTGGAATATCGCCGCCGCCGTCCGCCTGGACGCTGACCCAGGTCGGCGCGTAGACGCCGCTGATCATCTCCCGGCTCCAGAGGTATTCGAGGTCTTTGTCGCGCGTCGCGGACGCCAGCCGAAAAGCGATGCCGCGGCATCTGCCCTGTGCCGGCTCAAGGCACATTCCTAGGCCCGGCCGTTCCGGCGTGCCGCGCGCCATGGTGGTCCAGATATGAAAACGCCGCAGATACCCTTCGAGCGTCGCCGGCCGGCGTTCCGCCGGCTCGAAGCCGGGGTTCCATATCAGCGATCCGAACCCGAAGATCCAGATGTCGGCGGGATCGGGGGCTTTCGCCAAGGTCTGTTGCAGCAGCGCGCGGCTGGCCTTTTCGTCCATGCCCGGACGCGGAAGTTTCGGCCAGGGCGGTGTTGCCGTCATCGAGCTACACTGCCTGTTCCTTGTTGGCGCGGAACTGCAGGTCCGGCCAATCTTCCATGGCCTTGTTGAGATGCCATGCGTTGCGGGCGAGGAAAACCGGCGCGCCGTCGTGGTCCTCGGCCATGGCGCCGCGGTTTTCGTCGCCGAATTTCTTGACCTTGAGGGCGTCGCCCTCGACCCAACGCGCGGTGTAGAGCTCGGCCGGTTCGAACCGCACCGGCACGTCGTACTCGGTGCGGATACGCTCGGCCAGGATTTCGAACTGGAGTACGCCGACGACGCCGACGACCCAGTCGCCGCCGATGATCGGCTTCAGCACCCGTGCAGCGCCTTCTTCCGCCAGTTGCAGCAGCGCGCGGCCGAGATGCTTGGCGCGCATCGGGTCCTCGGGTCGCACCTTCTGAAGCATTTCCGGCGCAAAGATCGGGATGCCGCGAAAGCGAAGCCCCTCGCCCTCCGTCAGCGTGTCGCCGATGCGCAGATTGCCGTGGTTCGGAATGCCGATGATGTCGCCGGCCCAGGCCTCTTCGGCCAATTCGCGTTCGCTTGCCAGAAACAGCTGCGCGTTATGGACGTTGAGCGTCTTGCCGGAGCGCACATGCAGCATCTTCATGCCGCGTTTGTAGCGGCCCGAACACAAGCGCACGAAAGCGATGCGGTCGCGATGCTTCGGGTCCATATTGGCTTGGATCTTGAAGACGAAACCGCTGAGCTTGCTCTCGCCTGGCGCAACCATGCGCTCCTCCGCCGGCTGCGGACGCGGCGACGGCGCATTGGCGACGAGACCGTCCAGCAACTCGCGTACACCGAAATTGTTCAGCGCGCTGCCGAAAAAGACCAGGGACAGATGGCCTTCCTTATAGGCATTGATGTCGAACGGCTTGCAGAGCGCGCGCGCCATCTCGACTTCTTCGCGGAGCTTGGCGACGGCGTAATCCGGCAGCAGCTTGTCGAGCTTGGGGTCGTCGAGACCATGACAGGCTTCGCCCTCGTCGGGGCGTTCCTCGCGCGAGCGGCTGAGCAGGATCAGGCGATCCCGGATCAGGTCGTAGCAGCCGAGGAAATCCCGGCCCATGCCGATTGGCCAACTGGCCGGGGTCACGTCGAGGGCCAGGGTCTGCTCGATCTCGTCGAGGATTTCGAACGGGTCGCGCGCCTCGCGGTCGAGCTTGTTGACGAAGGTAAGGATAGGCACGTCGCGCAGCCGGCAGACTTCGAACAGCTTTCGCGTCTGCGCTTCGATACCCTTGGCCGCGTCGATCACCATGACCGCCGAGTCGACCGCCGTCAGCGTACGGTAGGTGTCCTCGCTGAAATCCTGGTGACCCGGTGTATCGAGCAAGTTGAAAGTGCACCCGTCGTACTCGTAGGTCATCACCGACGACGTCACCGAGATGCCGCGTTCGCGCTCCACCTTCATCCAGTCGGAATGGGCGCGGCGCTGCTCGCCGCGCGCCTTGACCGCGCCGGCAAGCTGAATGGCGCCGCCGAACAACAGCAATTTTTCCGTCAGGGTTGTCTTGCCCGCATCCGGGTGCGATATGATCGCGAACGTCCGGCGTTTGGCGACGGCGGCTGGCAACTCGCTCACACTGATGCTCATGTTCTGTTGGGCGTCCGAGGACCGGCGGGCAAATCTATCCGGTTCGCCCGAAATGGCCAGGGTTTTGTAGCGCGTCCCTCACACTTGCAAATGCCAATTTCGGCGGATAGCTTGTCCGCCGCGGCGAAAAGATGTCGCAAGCGTTTCATAGCTTTCAGAGGGTGAGATGGGGGTGGATCCTAAAGACCGCAAGAGCTCGGACAGGCGCGGCTCCGATCGTCGCGACAGCGAACGCCGCGATGCCGACCGCCGCGCAAAAACGGAGCGCCGAAAAAAGAAGTTTGCCGTTGATCTGCCCCTACTGACTGGTCCAGTTTGAATGTTAGTGCATCATCGGTTTTT
>JAYOXJ010000234.1:0-6073 GCA_038152725.1 Rhodospirillaceae bacterium | reverse complement strand
CAAAGCGCATTCTTGCCGCCGCCGGTATTCCGGTGGTGCGCGAAGCGCTCGCCGCGGATGCCGAGACGGCCGTAAGCACGGCGGCGGAGATCGGCTGGCCGGTGGTGCTCAAGATCGCGTCGCCCGACATCCAGCACAAGACCGAGATCGGCGGCGTGTTGATCGGCGTCGAAGGCGAAGATGCCGTGAAGGCTGGCTTCGAAACGATCATCGCCAGGGCCAAGGAAAAGGCGTCGAAGGCCAAGCTCGACGGCGTCGTCGTCTGCGAAATGGCAAAGGGCGGCGTCGAGACGGTGATCGGCGTCAACATGGACCCAACTTTCGGTCCGGTGGTAATGTTCGGCCTCGGCGGCATCTTCGTCGAGGTGTTGAAGGACGTGACCTTCCGCCTGGCGCCCTTCGGTGTCGACGAGGCGCACCGCATGATCCGGGAGATCAAGTCGTTCCACGTGCTGACCGGTGCGCGTGGCGGGCCCAAGGTCGACCTCGATGCCCTGGCCGAGACGCTGGCACGGGTTTCGGTCTTCGCCGCCGCCAATGCCGAGAAGCTTGCCAGCCTGGACATCAATCCGTTCCTGGCACTCGAGAAGGGCGGGGTTGCCCTCGACGCATTGATCGTACCAAGAAGCTAGTCGGTTTTATCGAGCCAAAGACCTAGGAAGGCGGCGACATTCTCGATCGCCTTGGCGCGCGCCTCTGGATGCGTGCCGGTATGGACCTGCTTCTCGCCGGAGGCATAAGCACTGTTCTTGGTGGTGATGGTCTTCAGCTTCGACGACGGATGATCGAAGTTGTGATAGGCGCCGGGGTGAATGGTGATGTCGATCGGGCTGCCGGCGACCTTGGCGTGCTGAACGAGCTTTTGGCACGGCTCAGCCAGTGTCCAGTCGTCGAGTTCGCCGATTTGGATGGTCGTCGGAATCTTCGTTGCGAATGGCTGTTTCGAGATCTGGACGCAGCCGGGATAGAATCCGATGGCCGCGCGGAAATCGTGTTTTAGGTCTCGCGGCCGCTGCGGCGCCGCGGTGCGGATCGTCCACATCAACGTCATGGCGCCGTTCGACCAGCCCATCAGCGCAACCCGGTCCGCGCGCAGGTCGGGACGCAATTGCAGGAATTTGAGCGCGCCATAGGCATCGAACGGACGCTCGGTCTCCGGCGTGATCGGCCGGTTGCGTGTGCTGCAGATCGACTTGACCCCGCGCGCCGTGAAACTGTCGGCGAGCAAGACTACATAGCCGCGCTGCATCAGCCACTGTGACCAGAACGTCGGCCGCTTGGAGAGTTTGCCCGACTTGGTCCACATGCCGGCGCAGCCGTGCAGCATGACCACGGCGGGGAAGGGGCCGGCGCCGTTGGGTTTCAACAGAAGGCCCGACAGCATCGGCGCCGCGGCATCGAGACTGGCGAAGGCGACGTTCTCATAAGGCGCGCCGTCATCGGCGCCGGCCGGGCTGGAAGTCGCAAGTATCGAAAGCAGGCAGAACGCAATAATCCGCGCGAGACCGCAATTGGCGAACGCGAAGCGCATGATGATGGTTCCGTTTGATAGGTAGTTGTCAGCTCCGATTGTCGCGCGTTAGGGTCGGTTTGCCCAGCCGAATCGCATGAGGGAAGAAAATGAATGGCATTGGTTAACGACTATTTCGTGCGTACGCTCCGTGAAGCGGATCCGGACGTGTTTAAGGCCCTGGCCGGCGAGCTCTCGCGCCAGCAAGATCAGATTGAGCTGATCGCGTCGGAAAATCTGGTCAGCCGTGCCAGCCTCGATGCCTTGGGCTCGGTCATGGTCAACAAGACGGTCGAAGGCTATCCGGGCAAGCGCTACTACGGCGGCGCCGAGTATGCGGATGCACTTGAATCCCTCGCCATCGAGAGGGCCAAGAAGTTGTTCGGCTGCACCTTCGCCAACGTGCAGCCGCATTCCGGCTCGCAGGCCAATCTGGCGGTGTTCGTGGCATTGCTGAAGCCGGGAGATACCATCCTGAGTATGGATTTGTCGGCGGGAGGGCATCTGAGCCATGGCGCCAAGGCAAATTTGAGCGGCAAGTGGTTTGACGTGCGTCACTATGGCGTCGACCCCGAGACCGGGCGTATCGACATCGCGGCACTCGAAGCCCAGGCCGAAGCTTGCAAGCCCAAGATCATCATCTGCGGCGGTTCCGCCTATCCGCGTGCCATCGATTTCGCCCAGTTCCGGCGCGTCGCCGATAACGTCGGCGCCTGGATGCTTGCCGACATGGCGCATTTTGCCGGCCTCGTCGCCGGCGGCCAGCATCCGCACCCATTCCCGCATGCCCATGTCGCCACCGCCACCACGTACAAGAATTTGCGTGGGGTCCGAGGCGGCATCGTGCTCTGGAACGACGAGGCGCTGACGCCCAAGTTCAATTCCGGCGTCTTTCCGGGCGTTCAGGGTTCGGTGATCCTGAATTCGGTGGCGGCCACGGCGGTGTGTCTCGGCGAGGCATTGCAACCAGAATTCAAGGTCTACGCCAAGCGCGTCCTCGCCAACGCGCGCGCCTTGGCGAAATCGCTGGTCGATGCCGGCATCAATATCGTCACCGGCGGTACCGATACGCCCTTGCTGTTGGTCGACCTCCGTTCTCTCGATCTGACTGGTGATGTCGCCTCGGCCGCGCTCGAACGCGCCGGACTGACCTGCAACAAGAACGGCATTCCGGGCGATCCGAAACCGCCGCAGGTGACTTCTGGGTTGCGGTTCGGCGCGTCGGCTGGCACCACGCGCGGGTTCGAGGAAGCCGAATTCGTGGAAGTCGGCAAATGCGTCGCCGATGTGCTGAAAGGCCTTTCCAAGGCCGAGGCCGGCGACAACGGGGCCGTCGAGGCCGAGGTGCGTGAACGAACGCTGAAACTTTGCCGGCGTTTTCCAATCTATCCGGACCTGGTGGCCTGACATGGCCGTGGGCGGCGCCGCGATCCGAAAACGTTCGGTCGTGCTTGCCGGCCATCGTACCAGCGTGTCGCTGGAGGACGCCTTCTGGGACGCACTCAAGGAGATCGCTCACTCACAGGACCGCTCGCTCAACGATATCGTCGGCGAGGTCGACCGGGGACGCGAGGGCAATCTCTCGAGTGCGCTCCGCGTCTATGTGCTGGATCGTCTAAACGCGTCTAGAACTTGAACAGCTTCTTGATGATCTGATCCGGCGTCAGCTGCTGTTGTTGCTGTTGCTGCTGTTGCTGCTGGGTCGTCGTCGACGGTTGCGTGGTGCCGCTTTGTTGCGAGGGAGCCTGTTGCTGGCTACCCGTAGCGCCGCCGAGAATGCCTTTCAGGATATTCCCGACACCCTTGGGTGCCTTGTTCAGCAATGCATCCGCGCCCGGGATCGGCACGCCGGCGCCCAGCACAGCGCCGGTATCGACCTTGACGTTCGGGTCTTCGAGCGAGCCGGTGATGGCGAAGGGGACGGTGTTGCGAGATTCCCGAACCTTCGCCTTTAGGATGCGCATGAGCGCCGACTCCGCCAGCGCGACCTGGCCCTTCAAATCTATGGTCCATGCCGGCAGGTTGATGGAACCCGCTGCGCCGCCATTGCCGATCGAGGAAACCAGCTTGAGATCATTTGTGGTGGCGACGCCGCGCTGGATGGTGAAGCTTGCGCCGACAGCCGCGGCATCGTTGCCGGACTTGCCGCCCAGCTGATTGAGCGAAGTGAACAGGCCGAGCAGGCCGGACATCAAACTACCGGCGGCGGCCTTGCGAACGTCCATGCCGCTCAGTTGGAAGTTGGCGTTGCCGCCGAGCGAACCGATGATGGCGGCGACGCTATTGCCGGCGCCGCCGACATCGAGGCCGACGTCCATGCGCCCGTTGGCGGCCGGCTCGCCGGTCACGGCGACCAGTGCCTGTTCGACGTCGAGGCCCTTCACGGTCGCGTTGGCGCCGATCTGGTTGCCTTTGGCGGCGGCCTTGAGCCGGCCGTTGAGCGCCCCGCCGAACAGATTGGCGGTCAGCTTTTCGACATCCAGCACGCCGTCCTTGAGCTTCGCGGCAATGTCCGCCTTCTCGGCCAGGTAACGGCCGTAGATCAGGATAGGCGCCTGCAGCGTTACATTGGCGTCGAGTCCGTTCAAGGCGCTGAGATCGAGCGGCGTCGTCGGCCAGCGTCCGCGCGCCGTCCGTTGCAGATAAGGTGACGTGCTGTCGACGGCGGGACCGCGGAGCGTGGCCGGCTGAACCCGTGCCGGGCTGCCGATCGCGGCGCGCTTCTCGGCCGGCATGAAATCCCCGATGTTGAGCGCGCCGGTTTGCAGATTGGCGATGATCGCCGGTTTGGCGCCGGAGAGTGCGGCGGAGACCGCGCCGCCGATGGCGGTCTTGCCAATGGCGCCTTTCAGGTTGGTGAGGTCGATCTTGTCGGTGCCGCCCTTGATGTCGGCGCTCAGGTCGAGCGCGCCCAACTTGCCCGCCGGCTGGTAGTCGACACCGAGGCGGCGCAGCATGGTTGGCAGGTCGGCGTGCTTGACGCTCACATGGCCGCTCAACAAGTCGGCCATGGACATCGCTGAGAGGCGGCCCTTGTAGGTGGCGGTAGCGCCGGCGATCCCGGCAAGTACATCCATCGTCGGCGCTAGCAGGCTACCGTCGAGCCGGCCCTTGAGGCTGAGCCCACCGAGCTTGGCTGTATCGATCGGCAACTTGGTGCCGGCGAGCCGTGCCACTGCCGCCAAATCTGGGACGTTGGCGTCGAAACGGAGCGCCTTGGCGGCTGGAACGGCGCTCAAGCCTTCCAGGAGCCCGCTCACGCTGGCAGAAGCCCCCGCCACTTTGCCGATGCTGAGGCGTTTCAACTCAAGCGCGCCGTTGTAAAGAGTGCCCTCGGCGACCAGATTTTGCAGCGGCGTGCCGCCATAAACGGCGGATTTGACGTGCAGATTGAAGTTGGCGTCGAAGGTGTTGAGTTTGGCGAGACCTGAATACGGATTGCCGGTCGCAGTCGGCGCGGCACCGCTACCGGTCGTTGTCGTGGCACCGGTGCCGCCTGTTTCCGGTTTGGCAGGCGCCTTGGTGGTGCCTTCCTTGGCCGATTTGGCGGGCAGGTAGGCATCGACATCGATGCGGTCGAGTACCAAAGCGGCGCCAAGGCCCAAACGCTTACGCAGCGCCACCGTGACGCCGCCCTCGAGCTTGGAGCCGTCGAACCGCGCGTCCAGGCCGGCCACCTGAATCTGTTCCGGCGTCGCGGTCAATTGGGTCTTGAGTGAGAACTTGCGAAGCCTGTCGGCGGGCACCGGCGGCGGGTCGAGTTTGAGCCAATCCATGACGCCGCGCAGATCGTTCACCGTAGTATCGATGTCGCCAATGAATGTGGGTACCGATTTGGGCGTCGCGAACTGGCCTTGCGCGGTGAAATCGGAGCCACCCGGGAATTGCGCCGAGAGCTGGCTCAATTTCAACACGCCGCCCCCCAGATCGATGTTGAGGGCCACGTCACGGACCACGCCGGAACCGTAGCCAATTGCGTCGACCGTGAGAATGAGCGCGCCGGCAACGTCGCCAGGCAGGTTGAACCGCAGCGGCGCGTCGGCCGGTGCCGAAGCCTTCGAAGGTGCAGACTTGGCTGTTGCCGAGGTCGCAGGCTTTTGCGCTGATTTCTCGGTCGTGCCCGGGACGGTCTGTTCTGCCGGCGCGTTGAGGCTTGCGAGCAGCTTGTCGGCATCGATCTTGTTGATCGCCAAGCGGCTGTCGAAACGCGGCTTGGCGCCGAGATCGATATGGAAATCGCCCTTTGCCTGGATGCCGGCGATGGCAAGGGCCAGATCCTTCAGGTCGACAGCTTTTACCGAGGCCGTCGCCTGCGCCGACAATTCAAGCGGCAAGGCACCGCCGAGCGGCGAAGCGCCGCCGAGCGCGGCCATGGCCGCGGCTAGGTCGCCACCTGTGATCTTGAGAGTGCCCTTGACCTGCGGGTTGTCGAGCAGGTTTGTGACGGAACCGGAAATCTGCGCCGAGACGGAACCGGCTTCCAGGGATACGCGCGCATTGACAGGGACCGTCCGTCCCTCGATCAATTGGCCGACTGATATGGAGTAACTGATCGGAATGGTG
>JAYOXJ010000233.1:5504-6141 GCA_038152725.1 Rhodospirillaceae bacterium | reverse complement strand
ACCAGATGCCGTGCCCCCCAGCCGGTTTCCGCGTTGGCCGAGCCCGAGTCTTCGAGCGCCGAGAGAAAGGCGTGGCTGACGAACGGGTTGGCTTCGCCGGCGCAGGCGTCCCAGGCGGCCGCGTCGACGTCGGTCAGCGATGCCAGGACACGAACGGAATAGGCCTCGCGGCCATCAGGCATGGTGGTTTCTCGCGAGCATTACAACCATTTAGAGATTTTCAGAAGGTATCCTCGGGCAGTGGTTATCGGAGGCAAATTCGATTATAGTTTCCGTAGCTTAGCCGAACAGGGGCGGCAAATGCACGTGAGATTGCGCCGGGTTGGTTTGGGAGCGTGGCTGGTTACGCTGGCCGCGCTTTTGGTGTTCGCCGCCGGCGGCCCGGCGACGGCGCAGACCGGCACCAAGGTTTTGGAATACGACAAGTCCGGCAAGGCTAAGGTCCGCTCGCAAGACCTGAACGAGGGCGGCGGCAGCGGCCCGATCTCGCCCTATTTCTCGAACGATCCGACCGATCCCGTAAACCAGTTCCAGCCCGGCGAACTGGTCGTGCTCAACCCGCCCGGCGGTTTCGTCGACGAGGTTTCGGGGATGGGCTATCGGGTGCTTGAGACCGCCACGCTCGACGGTATCGGCG
>JAYOXJ010000233.1:0-5494 GCA_038152725.1 Rhodospirillaceae bacterium | reverse complement strand
TCACCGCGTACCGGCTTCGCATTCCGCGCGGCAAGAACGTGCCGGAAGCCCAGCGCGAGATCGCCCAGCGCTTTCCGAGCGCCGTCGTCGACGCCAACCACAACTTCGAATCGCAACAGCGTCAGGTCGAGCATGCGCGTGGCGCCATGGGTTGGCCGCTGGCGTCCGAGTCCTGCGGCCGAGGCATCCGGTTGGGACAGGTCGATTCCGGCGTCGATCTCGAACACGCCGCGCTCAAGGGCCAGCGCATCTATTTCCAGTCGTTCCACTCGCCCGGCACGCGACCGGGCCCGACTGAGCACGGCACCGCCGTCGCCGGCATGCTGGTCGGCCGCTCGCAATGGGGCGGGCTTTTACCGGGCGCCGAGCTTTATGCCGCATCGATGTTCGAGACCTCGAACGATGGCCGCAAGGTCGGCACCACGCTGGGATTGTTGAAGTCCCTGAACTGGCTCGCCAAGGCACAGGTGCACGCCATCAACCTGAGCGTCGCCGGTACCGACAACAAGACGCTGCGCCTTGCCTTCGACTAGGCCAGCCGCATCGGCATGGTTTTGGTCGCCGCCGCCGGCAACTAGGGCCGTTCCGACCGGCCCGCCTATCCGGCTGCCTATCAGCATGTCATCGCGGTGACGGCGGTCAGCAACCAGCGCCAAATCTACAACTACGCCAACAAGGGCGATTACATCGATTTCGCCGCGCCGGGCGTGCGCATCTACGCCGCCGTGCCGGGCGGCGCCAAGATCATGAGCGGCACGTCGTTCGCCTCGCCCTATATAACCGCGATCTTAGGTGAACAGGTCGCGCGCGGCGGCAGCCGTCAGGACGGCGCATTGCGTTCGACGCTTGGCAAACAGGCGGAGGACTTGGGCGCGCGCGGCAAGGACTCGATTTTCGGCTACGGATTCATCAACAAGGTGCCGACCTGCCGCTAGGGGCGATGAGTCCGCCTCAGGCGATCTCGATCACCGCATCGACTTCGACGGCAACGCCAAGTGGCAACGACGGCGCGCCGACGGCGAAGCGCGCATGCTGGCCGGCGGGTTCGCCGAAAATTTCGACCATCAAGTCCGAGGCACCGTTGACCACCTTGGGGTGGTCGGTGAAGTCGGCGGTGCAGCCGACGAAGCCGCCCAGCTTGACGATGCGCTTGATGCGGTCGAGATCGCCGGCGGCGGCGCCGGCCTGGGCGATGATGTTGAGGCCGCAAAGCCTGGCCGCCTTGTAGCCGTCCTCGATCGACATGTCCTCGCCGAGCCGGCCCTTGAACTTTATCTCGCCGTTCAGCACCGGAATCTGGCCGGCGACGAAGATGAGGTTGCCGGAAACCACGTAGGGCACGTAGTTGGCCGCCGGCGCCGCCGGTTTCGGCAGCGTGATGCCGAGTTCGTTGAGACGGGTTTCGATCTTGCTGCCCATGGCGGTCTCCCTGTTTCGGCCGGCGGGAATTAGATGCGGAAATTCTCGCCCTCGCAGGGTGCCACTACCTGGGTCGAGGATTTCTTCTTCTTCAGCATGCCGGCGGCGATGTCGAGCTTGCGGTCGATGGCGCTGTCGTCCTGGTCCGGATCGTGGTGGAAGAGATAGAGCTTCTTGGTCTCGGAGCGGTGCGCGAGATCGACCACCTTGGAGACGCAGGAATGCCCCCAGCCGACCTTGGTCTTGTATTCGTCGTCGGTGTAGGTGGTGTCGGTGATCAGCACGTCGGCACCGTGGCAGAACTTGATCAGGCGTTCCTCGTACTGGGGCGCGTAGAACTCGCTGGTCTCCAGGAACATCTCGTTGTCGGTGATGTAGCAGATCGAGCGGCCGTGATAGTCGACGCGATAGCCCTGGCACTTGCCGGGATGCGACAACAGCTTGGTTTTGACGGTGATGCCGTCGACCTCGACGGTTTCCTCCTCGAGGTCATCGAAATAGACCCGCGCGGCGAATTCCGAAAGCGTGATCGAGAAGTAGACACCCTCCATCTGCGCCGAGATCAGCTCGCGCATGGAAATGTCGCCCTGGTTGGCGCCGAGCACCTGGAACTCGTTGCCCTGGATGTAGAGCGGCGCGAAGAACGGGATCGCGTTGATGTGGTCCCAATGCGGGTGCGAGATGAAGATGCGCGCCGTGATCTTGCGCCGGCCCTGCTTCAGCAGCCAATCGCCGAGGCGCTTGATGCCGGTGCCGCCGTCGAAGATGAAGAATTGCCGGCGCGGGAACTCGAGGCTGACGCAAGACGTGTTGCCGCCGTACTTGACGGTGTTCTCACCGGAAGCCGGCAACGTGCCGCGCATACCCCAGAAAGTGAGTTCGATCTGATCCTTGATGATGCGCTCGACCTCGCCGGTGAAGGTTTCGACATTGAGCGGCTTTCGGATGTAACCGTCGGCGCCGAAATCGTAGGCCCGCTTCTGGTCGAAGTCGTAGGCCTTGGCCGAGATCATGATGAACTTGGTGCTTTTGAGCTCTTCCGAATCGCGGATTCGCTTCAGCAGATTGAGGCCGTCGACCTCGGGCATCATCAGGTCGCAGATGATGCAGTCCGGCTTGGTGTCGAGAATCCGTTCGAACGCGCCGCCAGCGTCGTTCGTCTTGGTGACGACGTAACCGTCGCGGGACAGAATCTGTTCGATGACGTTGGCGGTAAGGGCATCGTCATCGATGACCATGATCCGCGGATTCTTAGAACGCAAAAGCCGACTCCCACCCTGGAACCGTGGCGCTCTTGGGCCGGCAGTCCACCGCAACCAAACGCGGCATTTTCCGCACCGCCAGGACCCCTAAGCTAAAGTGCACATGGCGTTCATGTCCAGTGATTTCAAGGCAAAAGGCCCCACTGCGGGCAGTGACAATGTTCAGGAAACGCCTGAGTCAGTGGGGAAAAAGTGGGGCGCTGCCGGGGAGGGCCCCCGACGCGCGCCCCGAGTTTCCCAGGGAGGATACGTCACCCTTGTTCGTCATGAGCAACCGCTCGTCGAACCGCAGGTATTGCACTTGAGGCAGGTACCGTTGCGGACCAGCGTGAAATTGCCGCATTCGCCACAGGGATCCCCCTCATAACCCTTCATCCGCGCCTCGCGGACCTGACTTCTGTGAGTGTCGACGCTTTCCATCACCGCCGCCGAGACCGATACCGTCGCCGCCTGGGCGATGGCTTCCGGCGGCGTCACCTGCGCACCGACCGCCTGGGCCTGGATCGGCGTGGCGGAATGGGTGCCGGTGGCGCGCACTTCCTCGTCGCGGTTGCCACCTTTGATGACCAGAAGGTTGCGCGTGTAGCCGAGGCTGGTGAGCTTGCGCACCGCTTCCAGCGCATGGTTGTCAGCGACCGGCAGATCGCCCTCGTCGGAGCCATCGCCGAGCGCGTCGGGTAGCAGGTCCTGCGGCTCGACATGGGCGAGGTCGTTGCGGGCAAGATAGGACACCGCCAGTTCGCGGAAGATGTAGTCGAGGATCGACGTCGCCATCTTGATAGTGTCGTTGCCGGTGACCGGGCCGGCCGGGTCGAAGCGGGTGAAGGTGAAGGCTTCGACGAATTCGTCGAGCGGCACGCCGTACTGCAAGCCGATCGAGATGGCGATGGCGAAGTTGTTCATCAGCGAGCGGAAGGCGGCGCCTTCCTTGTGCATGTCGATGAAGATTTCGGCCAGCTTGCCGTCCTCGTATTCGCCGGTGCGCAGATAGACCTTGTGGCCGCCGACGGTGGCCTTCTGGGTGTAGCCCTTGCGCCGGTGTGGCGGGCGCAGGCGCTCCTGCATGACGATGCGTTCGACGTTGCGTTCCGCGCCGATCTCGGCGCGGATCGCCTGCGGCGCGTCGGCGATGGCGTCATCGTCCTCGAGTTCGGCATCTTCGATCAGCGCCGACTGCAGTGGCTGCGAGAGCTTGGAACCGTCGCGGTAGAGCGCGTTGGCCTTGAGGCCGAGCTCCCACGACAGCATGTAGGCGCTCTTGCAGTCCTCGACGGTCGCCTTGTTCGGCATGTTGATGGTTTTCGAGATGGCGCCCGAGATGAACGGCTGGCTCGCCGCCATCATGCGGATGTGGCTTTCGACCGAGAGGAAGCGTTTGCCGATCCGGCCGCAGGGGTTGGCGCAGTCGAACACCGGCAGGTGCTCTTCCTTGAGATACGGCGCGCCTTCCAGCGTCATAGCACCGGAGACGAAGATCTTGGTCTCCTCGATCTCGCTCTTCTTGAAACCGAGGCGGGCCAGCATGTCGAAGTTCTCGTTGTTCAACTCCGCCGTGCTGAGCCCGAGCGTCTCCGTGCAGAAGGTTTCGCCCAGCGTCCACTTGTTGAACACGAACTTGATGTCGAAGGCTTCGGCCAGGTTGTCCTCGACGGTTTCCAGCACCGCGTCGGTAAAGCCCTTTGCCTTGAGCGTCTCGTGGTTGATCGAGGGCGCACCTTCGAGCGTGCCGTGACCGACGGCATAGCGGATGATCTCCTCGATCTCGCTTTCCGTGTAGGCGAGATTGCGGAGCGCCACCGGTACCATGCGGTTGATGATCTTGAAGTAACCGCCGCCGGCCAGTTTCTTGAACTTGACCAGGGCGAAGTCGGGCTCGATGCCGGTGGTATCGCAGTCCATCACCAAGCCGATGGTGCCGGTCGGTGCAATCACCGTGACCTGGGCGTTGCGATAGCCATTCTTTTCGCCGAGTTCGAGCGCCTGGTCCCAGGCAGCCTTGGCCGACTGGGCGAGGCCGGTGTCGGGGTTCTCGGCCGCCTTGAGCGCGACCGGCAGGGTCGAGAGGTCCTCGTAGCCAGACTCGACGCCATGCGCGGCACGGCGGTGGTTGCGGATGACGCGGAGCATCGACGCGCGGTTGGCGTCGTAGCCCGGGAAGGCGCCCAGTTCCTCGGCCATCTCGGCCGAAGTGGCGTATGCGACGCCGGTCATCAACGCCGAGATGGCGCCGCAGATGGCGCGGCCTTCGACGCTGTCGTAGCTGTAGCCGGTGGCCATCAGGTAGCCGCCGATGTTGGCGAAGCCGAGGCCGAGTGTGCGGAACTCGTAGGAGAGTTCGGCGATGCGCGCCGACGGGAACTGCGCCATCAGCACCGAAATCTCGAGCGTGATGGTCCACAGCCGGACCGCGTGGGCGAAGGCTTCGGTGTCGAAGTTGTTGTCGTCCTTACGGAACTGGAACAGGTTCAGCGACGCCAGATTGCAGGCCGTGTCGTCGAGGAACATGTACTCGGAGCAGGGGTTCGACGCGTTGATCCGGCCCGACTCGGGGCAGGTGTGCCAATCGTTGATGGTGGTGTCGAACTGCAGTCCCGGATCGGCGCAGGCCCAGGCCGAATGGCCGATGTCTTCCCACAGGTCGCGCGCCTTGACGGTCTTCGCGACCTTGCCGTCCTTGCGGCGGATCAGTTCCCAATTGCCGTCGGCGAGCACGCGCTCAAGGAACTCGTTGGTGACGCGCACCGAGTTGTTGGAGTTCTGGCCGGCTACCGTCAGGTAGGCCTCGGCGTCCCAATCGGTGTTGTAGATCGGGA
>JAYOXJ010000232.1:0-6142 GCA_038152725.1 Rhodospirillaceae bacterium | reverse complement strand
CCGGCCGTTTCGCGTAGAGCGATTGCCGGTATCGGTCTGAATGATGAAATAGCCGTCGCCGTTGATCGCCAAGTCGAGCGGGTTGCCGGTTTGCTCCTGCGGTCCTTCGCTGAGGTCTCGCATGGTGGAAATGTCGCGCACGTAGGAGAGCTTTTCGCCGAGGATGTTCTCGCCGCCTTTGCTCTTCACCAGGTGCTCGACGAACATCATGCGTTCGCCCTTGAAGCCTGACGTGTTCATGTTGGCGATGTTGTTGGCGACCACGTCCATCTGGCGACGCAGTGCCGATTGTCGAGAGAGAGCGATGAAGGTCGTTGTTTCCATGATTCCACATTCCGTATTCGTCGTAGTCGTCCCGCCGGTAGTTATGCAGACACCGTGCCAATTCTATTAATTCATAAAAAACAATAAGTTATGGATTTCGGCCCGTATTCGGGCACTGCCGCCCGGAAGAACTTTACGTATCGGACCGGGCAGGTTTTGCCCGGACCGGGCGGGCGACGGTGGCAGCGGCGCAAATGCGTCCAGGGAGGCTATTGTTGGCGCTCCGAGGCCGGATTTGGTAATCTTTACGGCATCGGCGATTCGCAGCCGCCGGGTATTCGCTGCGTCTCTGAAGTGTTTGGGAGTGATCTGACGCATGGTCTCCGTCGTAAGCAGCCATGGCGCGGAACGCCTAGACAATCACCACGCATTTCAACGAGTTGTTAACCAGGCGAACCTATATTTGGGCACGCAGTCGAAGACCGGACAAATTGACCACTTCGGCCTACGTCAGCCGGTGAAAACGTAATGGCGGAAGAAGAAGACGACGACGTCGCCGGCGGTGAAGGCGGTGAAGGCGGTGGCGAGGCGGCACCGGAGAAAGGCGGCAAGAAGAAGCTGCTGATCATTGTCGCGTTGCTGCTCCTGCTGATTGTCGGCGGCCTGGCGGCGGCCTATTTCACCGGCCTGATGGATCCCGTAATCGCCATGATAACGGGAAAGAAGGGCGGCGGCGAGGACGAGAGCGCTAAGTATGCACAACAACGACACCCCGACAACCACGACGAGCTGGACATTTGGGTTATCCTGGACAACGGTGGAGGCAAATCGAGCTTCTTGAAAATCAGGATCAGTCTGGAGCTGGAAAATCAGGCGGACATTCCAAAGATCGAACGGGTGATGCCGAGAATCGTGGACAATTTCCAAACCTACTTGAGAGAGCTTCGGATCGACGATCTGAAGGGGTCCGCCGGCATGTATCGGCTGCGCGAGGAATTGTTGGTTCGGGTCAGCGCCGCGGCGGCGCCGGCCAAGATCAAGGACGTGTTGTTCAAGGAGATGCTGGTTCAATAGGGCGGATAATGCCCGATGGAGCCAAGCCGAGAGGTGACTTTGCATGACAGCGCCCGCTGACGACGACATGGACCAGGATGCCCTGGCGGCCGAATGGGAAGCTTCCCTCGGCGGCGGCGGCGGCGGTGACGATCAGGACGACCTGGCGGCCGAGTGGGAGGCCATGGTCGGTGATGACGGCGACGGGGATTCCGGCGGCGGCGGCGGTGGTGGTGGCGGCAGTAGTGGTGGCGGCCGCGAGTCGACACGCGTCCTCAACCAGGAGGAAATCGACAGTCTGCTCGGCTTCGACGAGGAGCACGAGGAAGAAGGCCAGCGCTCCGGTATCCAGGCGATCCTGTCGAGCGCGCTCGTCTCTTACGAACGTCTGCCGATGCTCGAGGTCGTGTTCGACCGCTTGGTGCGTTTGATGTCGACCAGCTTGCGCAACTTCACGTCCGACAACGTCGAAGTGTCGCTCGACAACATCGCCTCCATTCGTTTCGGCGACTATCTCAATTCGATCCCGCTGCCGGCCATGTTGAGCGTGTTCAAGGCCGAAGAGTGGGACAACTTCGGCCTGATCACCGTCGACAGCTCGCTGATCTATTCGATCGTCGACGTGCTGCTTGGCGGCCGGCGCGGCACGGCGGCGATGCGCATCGAAGGCCGCCCCTATACCACCATCGAACGCTCACTCGTGGAACGCATGGTGCACGTCATGCTGAGTGACCTCGGTGCCGCGTTCGAGCCGCTAAGCCCTGTCACCTTCCGTTTTGATCGGCTGGAGACGAACCCGCGCTTCGCCACCATTTCACGTCCGTCGAACGCCGCCATCGTGGCGCGGCTGCGCATCGATATGGAAGATCGCGGCGGCCGGCTCGAACTGCTGCTGCCATATGCCACGCTGGAACCCGTGCGTGAACTGCTGCTGCAGATGTTCATGGGTGAGAAGTTCGGCCGTGACTCGATTTGGGAGACGCACTTGGCTGAGGAACTATGGATGACCGAGGTCGATCTGCAGGCGGTGATGGACACCCAGGTCATGAAGTTGGCCAATGTCTTCAATCTCAGAGTCGGATCGCGCATCATGTTCGGTACCGCGCCCGACGATCCGATCCAGTTGCAGTGCGGTGACGTGCCGCTGTATACCGGTCGGATGGGACGGCGGGGCCAGAATATCGCCATCCGCATCGAGGGCCGTTATGATAAGATGCCCAAGATTTGACGGCCATATTCGTATGGGAGTCCACTGATGCCCCTGTCGCTGATTCTCGACATCGTGCTCGCCGTCCTGCTGATCGTGACCATCGGCTATGCGGTCGCGCTTAACCGGCGGCTCGGCGCGCTTCGTCAAAACAAGGATGAACTCGAACGCCTGGCGCGCGGGTTCGTCGAGACGACCTCGCGTGCGGAGAACGGCATCGGCGAACTCAAGTCGATGACCGAGATTTTGCAGGAACGTATCGAGCGCGCCGAGTCGCTTCGCGACGACTTGGTGTTTCTGACGGACCGCGGCAATGCAACGGCGGACCGGCTCGAGGGCGTCGTGCGCGAAGCCCGCGACAACGATCGTGGCGCCCAGCCTGCGGCGACGAAACCGGCTCAGCCAGCGGTCGAGCGGACGGCGACGGTGAAACCGAAGGCGCCGCCAGCGCAAAAGCCGCGCGAACCGCTCAGCGCGGGGCCGGGCGATCGGATCAATGCGGATGGCGTGTCGGATGCGGAGCGCGAACTTCTCAAGGCATTGCGCTCGGCCGGTTAATGTTTTCGAAAGGCATTGACGGCATGATCCCGGGGTTCGACAAGGCGGTGCGGCGATGAAGTGGTTGGCGAAAGTCCGTTTCCTACCTCTTACGATTTTCTTTGCGACCCTCATGCTGACCGTCAAGATCAGCGACATTTGGGATGGCGTCGACGGATTGATTTCCGGCCCCATCAACGTCAGCGAAGCCCAAGCACAAACTCAACCACCGCAAGGCCAAAGCAACTTGCCGCCGGCGCAGAACACCGGCGCGCCGGCCCAAGGCGCGCTACCGCCGGCTCAAGGTACGTTGCCGCCCGCCCAAGGCGCACTGCCGCCGGCACAGGGCGCCGGTGCTGCACCCGCTCCCGGCGGCGGGCCAGAGGTGTCGCGATTGATCAAGGACGATCCGACGCTGCTCACGCCTGCGGAAATCGATATCCTGCAGCAGTTGGCGGTGCGCCGTGACCAACTCGATGCCCGCGAGAAAGAAATCCAGATGCGCACTGGGCTCTTGAATGCGGCGGAAGAGCGCATTAACAAGAAAATCGCCGAGCTTCAGACACTGCGGGTGACGATCGACGGATTGATCAAGAAATACGATGCCCAGCAGGATGCGAAGCTCAAGAGCCTCGTGAAGATATACGAGAACATGAAGCCCAAGGATGCGGCCAAGATTTTCGAGGATTTGGAAATGGATACCCTCCTCGAGGTGGCCGAAAGAATGAAGGAGCGCAAGCTCGCCGATATTCTCTCCAAGATGCCACCGGAACGCGCGCGCGAGGTGACCGTGGAATTGCGGCAGTTGCGTGAACTGCCGAAAGCGAACACACAAGCTGGCGGGTAATGCAGCGCCGGACCAGCGAAAAAGAAACGCTCGGAATGGGATTGTTTGCTTGGCAATTTAGTCTAATTGGTATAACTTCCGATATAACTATTAAGCTGTTGGGCCAACGGAGTAGCCAATGTCTGTTGACAAGAGCATGAAGATTTTAATCGTCGATGATTACAAGACGATGTTGCGTATTCTTCGAAATCTTCTGCGCCAATTGAATTTCAACAACGTCGACGAGGCGACCGACGGCTCTATGGCGTTGCAAAAGCTTCGCCAGGAACCCTTTGGATTGGTCATTTCGGATTGGAATATGGAACCGATGACGGGCATTCAACTGCTGCGCGAGGTGCGTGCGGACGAAAAGCTCAAACATCTGCCGTTCATTATGATTACTGCCGAAAGTAAGTCGGAGAACGTCATCGCCGCCAAGGAAGCAGGCGTTTCCAACTACATCGTGAAGCCGTTTAACGCCGAGACGCTGAAAACCAAAATGGCCAGCGTGATCGGGGACTTCTGATCTTCGTGGGCCGTATACCGCCGGCGCGATTATCCGCCGTTCTCGGAGAATAAAGATGACAACGGCAGCCATGAAAATCGAACTGAACGAGCGATTGGCGGACCTGCGCGCCCGGCATGACGATGCGGTGCGTGTCGAGGATATCGCCACCTTGGGCGAGAGCATGATGGCGACCATGAAGGGCGACCTGTCAGCCGCCGACCTCGCGCTCTATACTGAACTTGCGGCCCTGGCCAAGTACATTCACGCGGCCAAGGCAGATATCGCCGCGTTGCGTCCCGACGAAGTCAAGGCCGAGGTGCTGCCCAAGGCGACCGACGAACTGGACGCCATCGTCGCGGCGACGGAGAATGCGACCAACACGATCATGGACGCCACCGAGAGGCTGGAGGCGATCATGGATCAAATGTCGGAGGAGCATGCCAACGTCGTCATGGATGCCACCACCGCCATTTACGAAGCCTGCGGCTTCCAGGATATTACCGGGCAGCGCATCACCAAAGTGGTGAAGGCCTTGAAGGACATCGAGGAGAGGATCGACGCGCTGGTCGTGGCGTTCGGCTCCGAAATCGAGAAGTACAAAAATGAAGCACCCAAGCAGAAACCCGAACAAATCGAGACGCCGAGCGACGCCGATTTGCTGAACGGGCCGCAACTTAAGGGTGAAGCGAAGACCCAGGCGGAAATTGACGCGCTTTTGGCAAGCTTCGATTAAGGCGGAATGAACGATAGCGATATTGCGATGACAGCGCCCCAACCCGGCGGATCCGCGTCGGGAAGCCTGGATTCTATTTCTCTTTTTCTATCCCTGTTTCTCCTCGTCCTTGCGTTTTTCATCGTATTGGTCAGCATTTCCACGCTTGAGGACGTAAAGTTGCAAGCGGTTCGCAACAGCCTGTCTTCGACCTTCAGTTCGGTTCTGTCGCCGGGCACGAACCCGACAGAATTCACTTCCAAGGACGGCAATTTCCCGGGCGGCCAGGCGTTCCAAGAACAAATTACCGGCATTTTCGCGGCCACCTTGCAGGTCGCCAAGGTCGAGATCGTCAGACCCGGATCGCTGATGCGGATCAAGTTGCCGGCGAGCGCCATGTTTGCCGAGGGCGAAACTACGATCCGGCCGGTCACCATACCGGTGCTTGATCGCATCGTCGCCGTCCTCTCCGCGCGGCCGCCGGGTCTGCGTTTCGACATGGAGTTCGTCATCGGATCGCCGGTATCGAAAGGCAAGGAACTGCCGGTGGCGCAGACCCTCGAAAGCCAGCGCGCCAGCAATTTGGTGCGCGAGATGGCGCATCGCGGCGTTCCGCCGGACAGTATCGCGATCGGTATCCAGCCCGGGCGCACCGACCAGATCACCCTCTGGTTCTTCATCCGTGACGAGGCGGAGACGCAACTTCGGCTAAAGACCAAAGGCCGCCCATCAAAAACAAGCCCTGGAAGCAGACAGGGCAATGGGGAGGGCGGCAGCCAGAAATCCACGCCGGGAGATCTCAATGGTTCGTCCTAGACGCGGCCGTGGGGAACTCGCCGAAATCCGGCGCAAGCAGATCTTCCAGGAAGATTGGCCGGCGAGCATCAATCCCGAGGAAGCGGCCGCGGAACGGGCGTGGCTGCTGACTTTCACCGACCTCGTGTCGTTGATGCTGACATTTTTCGTGCTACTGTTCTCGATGTCGAACGTTAAGGTCGGAGACTGGCAGAACATCATCGACTCACTCTCCCGTAC
>JAYOXJ010000231.1:0-6154 GCA_038152725.1 Rhodospirillaceae bacterium | reverse complement strand
CGAAGCCGGCGGCTGCCAGCACCTGGGCGAGACCGACGCTCGGCATGGTGATCATGGTGCCGAGGACGGCCTCGCCGTTCGCAAGTTTCCGCTTGAGCGGATTTTCGAGCGCCGCCATGGCGTTTATGCCTTTCCGAAGACCCGCTTGAAGATCGTCTCGACGTGCTTGGTGTGGTAGGCGACCGGATCGACGCCGAAGAGCTCGCCCAGGTCTTTCTCGCTTAGCACCGCGGTCAGTTCCTCGTCGCGCGACAGATAGAACATCAGCCGGTTGGCCTTGGTCGCCGCCTCGCGGTCGGCGTCGGTGAGCTCGATCTCCGCATCCGGGTTGTCAGGATCGATGCCGAAGCTCCGCCACACCTGCATGGCGGCGCGCTGCACGATCTTGTAGGCGCCCTCGCGGCTGACCCCCTTCTGGGTCAGCGTCAGGAGCACGCGCTGGGAATCGTGGATGCCGCCGAACTTGTTCAGGTGTTCGGCCATGTTGTTCGGATAGACGACGAGCTTGTCGACGACACCGGCGAGCCGGGAAAGCGCGAAGTCGAGCGTAATCGTGGCGTCGGGGCCGATCATGCGTTCGACCGAGGAATGCGAGATGTCCCGCTCGTGCCAGAGTGCGACGTTTTCCATGGCGGGCACCACCGCCGAGCGCACCAGTCGCGCGAGGCCGGTCAGGTTCTCGGTCAGGATCGGATTGCGCTTGTGCGGCATCGCCGATGAGCCCTTCTGGCCGGGCGCGAAGTATTCCTGGGCTTCGCGCACCTCGGTCCGCTGCAGGTGACGGATCTCGATGGAAAGGCGCTCCATGGCCGAGGCGATGACGCCCAATACGGCGAAGAACATGGCGTGGCGGTCGCGCGGGATCACCTGGGTCGATACGGTCTCGGGCGTCAGGCCGAGCTTCTCCGCGACGTGCGCCTCGACGCGCGGGTCGATGTTGGCGAAGGTGCCGACGGCGCCGGAAATGGCGCAGGTGGCGACCTCGGCGCGTGCGGCCTCTAGCCGTTCGCGGCAGCGCTTGAATTCGGCGTAGTGCCCGGCGAGCTTGAGGCCGAACGTGGTCGGCTCGGCGTGGATGCCGTGGCTGCGCCCGATGCAGGGCGTCATCTTGAATTCGCGCGCCCGGCGTTCGAGCGCGGCGAGTACCTTGTCGAGATCGGCGAGCAGGATGTCCGCGGCCTGCTTCATCTGCACGGCGAGACAGGTGTCGCCGACATCCGACGACGTCATGCCCTGGTGCACGAAGCGGGAAGAATCGCCGACGTGCTCGGCCAACTCGGTCAGGAACGCGATGACGTCGTGGCGGGTCTCGCGTTCGATCTCGTCGATGCGGGCGATGCGCGCATCGGTGTAGGGGATGTCGCCGCCTTTCCAGACATCGGCGGCGGCCTTTTTCGGAATCACCCCGAGCGCCGCCATGGCGTCGCAGGCATGGGCTTCGATCTCGAACCAGATGCGGAATTTGTTCGCCGGTTCCCAGATGGCGACCATGTCGGGACGGGAATAACGGGGGATCATGCGGGCTCTCCGTTGCGGCTCTGCCGGGCGGAAACGATTGGGCACCCGGAAGGTTGTGGTATATTCCCCGGCGTCGGCCAAGTAAACCCGGGCGGCACCCCGTGATCGCGGGGCGGCGCCGAGAGCGGACAATGGACATGGATGTCGCCGTTCAGCCCACCGGGGCAGTGTTGCCCGCCATCCCGCACATCGACGCGTCGAGCGGCGGTGTCGCGGCGCTGATTGCGGGTGCACCCGAGCGTTTCGCCGCGGTCCTCGATGCCGGGCGCAAGCACTACGGCGCGCGTGCCCTGGCCTACGGCAACGGCATTTCCAGACGCTGGTTGGAACGCAACGCCAACCCCTATCTCGAAGAGATCGACGCACTCGCGGCATTGGCGAAAGAGCCCGGCGTGCATCTTCTCAATCTATCCTACGAATGGACCTGCACGACGGCGGCCGGTGCCGATCCGTCCGGCAACGGCGCCAGGATGCTGCGTACCCTCGACTGGCCCCTCGACGGTCTCGGCCGGAACGTTCTGGTGGCGCGCATGGCGGGCCCGGCGGGCGCCTACGAAAACGTCACCTGGCCCGGCTTTTCCGGCATTGCCACCGCGATGGCGCCGAGACGGTTCGCCGCCGCGATAAACCAGCCGCCGATGCGGATGTGGACATCGTCATGCTGGTTCGACTGGGCGATCAACCGCTGGCACCTTTGGCGCCGGCGCGCGCTGCCGCCGGTGCACCTGCTGCGGCGCGTGTTCGATCACTGCCGTGACTTTGCCGAAGCGCGCCGCACTTTGATGAACGAGCCGATCGCCATGCCGGCATTCTTCACGCTGGTCGGCACCGAACCCGATCAGGGCTGCGTCATCGAACGTACCGAGGACGGTGCGATCGAGCGGCCGGCGCCAGTGAGCGTCGCCAACCACTGGATGGCGACCGACGTGCCCGGGCGCTATCGCGGTTACGACAGCCCCGGCCGCTTCGCCTTGATGGAGGCCGAACGTGACGGCGCCGGCGTCGCGGCGCCTTTCGACTGGATCAAGCCGCCGATCCTCAATCCGACCACGCGCCTCGCGGTCCTCGCCAATCCGGCCACCGGCCGGCTCGCGGTACAGGGGTGGGAAGCGGAATCTCCGGCGACGGCGGTTTTCGAACTCACATGACCATTCCCGCCGAGGCGGAACGGGCATTGACGGAGGGGCTGCAACAGCACCGCGCGGGCAAGGTCGATGCCGCTGCGTCTAACTATCGGCGTGCCCTGGAAATGGCGCCGGATTATGCCGATGCCTTGCATCTGATGGGCGTGATCGAGTTGCAGGCGCAGCGCTGGGACGCCGCTTCCGGCTGGATAGAGAAGGCTATCGCGCTGAACGACAAGGCGCCGGCCTACCACGATCACTTGGCCGTCATCCGCCGCAACCAGGGACGTCTGAGCGAAGCCGAGAGCGGACATCGCCGCGCGCTTGCCATCGACCCCAAGTTCGCCTCGGCACACAACAATCTGGCCTCGACGTTGCACCAGGCCGGCTCGGCGAGGCCCTGCAGTCGGCGAAGCGTGCCCTCGAGACGGCGCCCAAGGATGTCCAGATCGCCGTCAATGCCGGAGTGCTGTTCATGCAGGGGCGGTCGTTCACCGGCGCCGCGGATGCCTTCACGCAGGCCGTCGAACTTGAGCCGAATTCCGCCGCGCTCCGCGAGCGCCTGGGGATCGCTCTGTTTCGCGCCGGCCGCGCGGAGGATGCCGAGGCGGCATTTCGCGAAGCCCTTCGCCTGGCGCCTGGAAGCACCAACGCGGCGCGCTGGCTTGTCGAGACCCTGCTGACATTGGAACGGCCAGAGGAAGCATCCGCTGCAGCCACGGTTTTGGCACAGGAAACCCCCGGCGATGCCGCTTTGCAGGCGCTGGCGGGCGTTGCCGCCATGCGCACCGGCGACATCGATGCCGCTGAGGCCGCCTGCGAAGACGCCTTGGCAAATGACGAAGCGTGCCTGCCGGCAATCGTCGGCCTTGCCGTCATCGCCGCTAGCCGTGGTGACGTGGCCGGCGCCGCAGGGCGTTACCGCGAGGCGCTGGCGCTCGACCCCGATTGCATCGATGCCTACGGCAACCTCGCCAATTTCGGCGCCGACGGGGGCCTCGAAGCCGCCGATGCGGATCATATGGCGCAGCTAATCGGGCGCAAGGACTTGCCCGAGGACCAGCGCGCCACGCTGGCCTTCGGCTTGGCGAAGTATCTGGAACTGCATGGCGCGTGGGAGGCCGCGTGGGATTGGTTCGTCACCGGTAACCTACTGCGGCGCGCGCATCTGCGCGGTATCGGCCACGTGTTCGACGCCGCCCGCCACCAAGAGACCTTGGAGGCTCGGCGACGGGTGTTTACGCCGGGTTTCTTCGCCGCGCGCGAGAGCTTCGGTGTCGAGAGCGAACGCCCTATCTTCGTCGTCGGTCTGCCGCGCTCCGGCACCACATTGGTTGAGCAGATCCTGTCATCGCACCCGGATATTTTCGGAGTCGGTGAACTCCGCGACTTGCCGGTGATGGCGATCCGCCACACGCCGACTTTGATCGGTGGCGGCAAGACCTATCCTGATTGCGTCGCCGAGCTTTCGACCGCTCAAATCGCCGGCCTGGCGGATGCTTACCAGATGAAGCTGGCGACACGCGCGCCCGACGATGCGCTCAGGGTGATCGACAAGATGCCTTTCAATTACCTGCACCTCGGCCTGATCCATTTGATGTTCCCGAACGCACGCATTGTCCATTGCCGGCGCGATCTCAGGGACGTTGGGCTTTCGTGCTTCACCACCAATTTCGCCGACACCCATCCGTGGACGACAGACCTCGCCGATATTGCCGATTACATGAAAGGGTACATCGGCCTGATGCGGCATTGGCGCGATGTCCTGCCCGAGGGTGCGATGGTCGAGATCGACTACGAGGCGCTGATCGCAAACCTGGAAGGGGAAAGCCGTAAGCTCATCGATGCGTTTGGTCTCGAATGGAACGGCGCTTGCCTCGATTTTCACGCAAACGACCGGGTGGTGACGACGGCCTCGCGCATCCAGGTTCGCCGACCTATCTACGCGACCTCAGTTGGACGCTGGCGGGCGCGCGAAGCGGAGTTGCGCGAAATGCTGGCGCGCCTGGCGCTTTAAGGCCGAGCGTCGATCAGGACAATTCGGCGCGGACGATGGCGGCACCATCGGCCATCGCTTTCATCTTGCCCCAGGCGACGTCACGCGGCAGGTACTTGAGGCCGCAGTCGGGCGCCACGACGATGCGCTCGGCCGGGCAATGCGGCAATGCGCGGCGAATGCGCGCCGCCACCGTCTCCGGCGTTTCCACCGTCATGTCGCCCAAGTCGAGCACGCCCAACAGGATGCGTTTCTCCGGCAGCTTCTCGAGCACGGCGCAGTCGAGGTTGGGCTGTGCCGTCTCGATCGAGACAGCGTCGCACGAACACGCCGAAAGCTCGGGCAGGAACGAGTAGCCCTCGGGCTTGTCCTTGACCAATGCCGCGTAGCCGAAACAGAGATGCACGATGGTCTCGCCAGCGGCACCTTCGAGGGCGCGATTAAGCGCGTTAAGGCCGTATTCGCGGGCCTTGTCCGGGGCGACCTGCATATAGGGTTCGTCGATCTGCACGATGTCGGCGCCGGCGGCGAACAAATCGGCAATCTCTTCCCGGACCGCGTCGGCATACGCGGCGGCGAGCTTGGCAGGGTCGCCGTAATGCTCGTCCAGGGCCTGCTGGCTCATGGTGAAGGGGCCGGGGACGGTCATCTTGATGCGTCGGTCGGTGTTGACGCGGAGGAACTTGACGTCGTCGACCTCGACAGCGTGCTTGCGGCTGACCGGTCCGACGACGCGTGGCACCAGGGTCTGGCGGCCCGAACGGCTGGTCACCGTGCCCGGGTTGTCGAGATCAAGGCCGTCGAGCGCGGTGGCGAAGCGGTTCGAGTAGCTCTCGCGGCGCATCTCGCCGTCGGTGACGATGTCGAGCCCGGCGCGCTCTTGGTCGCGGATGGCGATCAGGGTGGCGTCGTTCTGGGCCTCTTCGAGATACTCGGGGTCGACACGCCAGAGCCCTTTTTCGCGCACCCGCGGCGGGTTGGTCTTGGCCATCTGGGCGCGGTCGATCAGCCAATCGGGTTGGGCATAGGAGCCGACCAGGGTGGTCGGCAACAGGCGGTGTCGGACTTCGGCCATGGCTGCGTATCTCCTCAGCTCAATTCAGCGCGGACGATGGCGGCGCCGTCGGCCATCGCCTTCATCTTTCCGAAGGCGACGTCGCGGGGCAGGTACTTGAGCCCGCAATCGGGCGCCACGATGATTTTTTCCGCCGGATGGTGCTTGAGCGCGCGACGAATGCGCTCTGCGACCACTTCGGGCGTTTCGGCGTTCATGTCGGAGAGGTCGAGCACGCCCAAGATGATTTTTTTCTCGGGTAACTTTTCCAGCACCGCGCAATCGAGATTGGACTGCGCCGTCTCGATCGAGATGCCGTCGCAACTGCAGCCGGCGAGTTGCGGCAGGAACGAGTAACCCTCGGGGCGTTCGTGAATGATCGCGGCATAGCCGAAGCAGATGTGGACGGCTGTCTCGCCGGGCGCTCCCTCGAGGGCGCGGTTGAGCGCGGCGAGGCCGAAC
>JAYOXJ010000230.1:0-6161 GCA_038152725.1 Rhodospirillaceae bacterium | reverse complement strand
CCGGCCTGGCCGATGCCGAAAATCTTCCGCATGACCAAGGGCGGCAAGCTGATCGCCGACATCTTCGAGGGCGCGACCATCAACACGCCCTCCATGCTCTGCGTCGAGGATGCGTTGGACGGCCTCAAATGGGGCGAGCAGGTCGGCGGCCTCAAGGGCTTGATCAAGCGCACCGAGGCCAACATGGCCGCCATCACCAAGTGGGTCGAGGGAACCGACGATTTCGCCTTCCTCGCCAAGGATGCGCGGTTCCGTTCGCCGACGTCGGTCTGCCTCGTCGTCACCGCGCCGTGGTTCACCGCTCTTGGTGCCGAGGCCCAGGCGGCCGCCGCCAAGAAGCTGGCGGCGCTGTTGGAAGCCGAAGGTGTCGCGCTCGACGTCGGGGCCTATCGCGATGCGCCGCCGGGGCTTCGCATCTGGGCCGGCGCGACGATCGAGACGTCGGACCTGGAAGCGCTTTTCCCGTGGCTGGAATGGGCCCTGGCCCAGACCCACGGTCAACTGGCCGCGGCCTGAGGGGAGATCGGCAACATGGTAAAGGTCCTGATCTCCGACAAGATGAGCCCGCTCGCCACCGAGGTGTTCAAGGCGCGTGGCATCGAGGTCGACGTCAAGCCGGGCATGAGCCCGGAAGAGTTGATCGCCTGCATCGGCCAATACGACGGCCTCGCCGTGCGTTCGGCAACCAAGGTTACGAGGGAAGTGTTCGCCGCCGCCGAAAAACTCAAGGTGGTCGGCCGCGCCGGTATCGGCGTCGACAACATCGAGAGCGACGCGGCGACCGAGAAGGGCGTCGTCGTCATGAACACGCCCTTCGGTAATTCCATCACCACCGCCGAACACGCCATTTCGCTGATGCTGGCGCTGGCCCGCCAGATTCCCGCCGCCGACGCCTCGACCCAGGCCGGCAAGTGGGAGAAGTCCAAGTTCATGGGCGTCGAGCTGATGGGCAAGACGCTCGGCATCATCGGCTGCGGCAACATCGGTGCCGTCGTCGCCGACCGGGCGCAGGGCCTGAAGATGAAGGTCGCGGCCTACGATCCGTACCTGTCGCCCGAACGCGCCACCGAACTCGGCGTCGAGAAGGTCGAACTGGACGAACTGTTCCGCCGCGCCGATTTCATCTCGCTGCATACGCCGCTCACCGACGCGACGCGCGGCATCGTCGACGCCGAGGCGTTCGAGAAGATGAAAAAGGGCGTGCGCATCGTCAACTGCGCGCGCGGCGGGCTGATCGTCGAGGCCGATCTCAAGGTTGCACTCGATTCCGGCAAGGTGGCGGGCGCCGCGCTCGACGTCTTCGCCGAGGAGCCGGCCAAGAAGAACGAGCTCTTCGGTCATCCCAACCTGGTGGCGACGCCGCACCTGGGCGCTTCCACCACCGAAGCGCAGGAGAAGGTCGCCGAGCAGGTCGCCGAACAGATGGCCGACTTCCTGCTCACCGGCGCCGTCACCAACGCGCTCAACATGGCCTCCGTCACGGCGGAGGAGGCGGCGCGCCTGAAGCCCTACATGCTGCTCGCCGAGCAGTTGGGATCTTTCGCCGGCCAGGCGACGCAGAGCGCGGTGAAGGAGATCGTCATCTCCTACGAGGGCCTCTGCGCCGAGCTCAACTGCAAGCCGCTGTCGGCGATCATGCTGCAGGGGCTTTTGCGACCGCTCATGGAAGGCGTCAACATGGTCAACGCGCCGGCATTGGCGCGTCAGCGCAACATCAACGTCAAGGAGGTGCGCGGCGGCGACGCCGGCGCCTACCAGTCGCTGATCACGCTGGAGGTGATGACCGAGAACCAGCGCCGCACGATCAAGGGGACGCTCTTTAACGAGGAGCCGCGCGTCGTCGGCATCAAGGGCATCACCATGGACGCCAAGCTCGGCCCCAACATGCTCTACATCACCAACCGCGACAAACCGGGCCTAGTCGGTGCGCTCGGCACCATCCTAGGGAACGCCGGCGTCAACATCGCGACCTTCCATCTCGGCCGCGCCGAGCAGGGCAGCGACGCCATCGCGCTGATCGAGGTCGACGGCACGCCGCCGGAGAAGGTGCTGGAAGACATCTCCACTCTCGAACACGTGGTGCAGATCATACCGATGAGGTTCTAAGGGAAGGCGGCCCTTCGGGGCCGCCTATTCCGTCGACGTGATGCCGATGTCTTCGACGAGATACGGCGTCGTCTGGTAGATCATGTTGAGCCAGTTGCCGTACAAGAGATGCGCGCTCGAACGCCAACGGCTGGCGACCGGCTTGGACGGGTCGTCGCCCGGGAAGTAGTGCGCCGGCAATTGGATATCGGCGCCCTTGGCGACGTCGCGGCGGTATTCGTCGCCGAGCGTGCCGGCGTCGTATTCCAGATGGTTGAACATGTGGACGTGGCGCTTGGATTTATCCAGCACCATGCAGATGCCGGCCTCGTCCGAGTCCATCAATATCTCTAGCTGCGGGAAGGCGGTGAAGTCGGCGCGGTGGTTCTCGGTATGGCGCGATACCGGCACGGCGATGACGTCGTTGAGCCCGCGTGTGAGCAGCGACGCGTGGTCGAGCACCCGATGGTCGTAGACGCCGAAGCGTTTGGCCGGCAGAAGGTACTTCGGAATGCCGTAGTAATGATAGAGCGCCGCCTGCGCGCCCCAGCAGAGATTGAAAGCCGAGTGCACGTTGGTCAGCGCCCAGTCGAAGATGCGCCCGAGTTCCGGCCAATAGGTGACCTCCTCGAACGGCATCTGCTCGATCGGCGCGCCGGTGACGATGAGACCGTCGAACTTCTGGCCCTCGATCGTGCCGAAGGGGTGATAGAAGTCCAGAAGGTGTTGCTCGGAGGTGGTCTTCGGCTTGTGTGTCTCGAGCGCCACCAGCGTCATCTCGACCTGCAGCGGACTCGATCCCAGCACGCGGGCGAGCTGGGTCTCGGTCTTAATCTTCTCCGGCATCAGGTTGAGGATGGCGATGCGCATCGGACGGATGTCCTGACGCGCCGCGCGCTCCTCGCCGATCAGCAAAACACCTTCCTTTTCCAAGGTGGCGCGTGCCGGCAAGCCTGTCGGAATCTTGATCGGCATGATTTCAGGCCTCCCGCCTCTTCGCGCGTTCGCGGCAAGCGTAGAGATAGGTTTCGAGATTGGCGGCCGCAACCGCCGACGTCTGGGCCTGCTGAACGACGTTGGCGTAGAGTCGTTCAATGAAAGTGTCGCGGTCGGGGACGGTGCTGCCGTCGGCCGCGGCCTGAAACAGATCGCGCGAATGCACGGTGAAACCGTGCCGCTCGGCGATGCGCGCGTAGCGTGGCTTGCGGAATTCGAGGAGGTCCGGGAACAGCGGGCGGGCGAAATCGAACGGATCGACGCCACGCCCGTCGTCGGGCTTGCCGTCCAGGTGCTGCGAGATGAACTGCGGGTTGTAGAACAGAGGCTTAGGATGCGTGCGTGCGCGTTCCTTCAGCTTTTCCTCGTAGTCGGGGTCGGCCTCGATGTAGAGGATCAGCGTGTTGGCCGACAACGACGCGATCACCGCGTCGGTGGCGTCGTCGAGTTCGACGATCTCGCAGAGGCTGCCCGATGCGTCGTTGACGAAATCCTTGCAGCCGTAGATCTGCCATGCCTTGTCGATGAAGCGCGGCACGTCGAGCATGGAACGCACCTCGGCGCGGCGGTAGTCGTCCTGGCGCTCAAGGAAGATCTGTTTGTCGAGCCCTCCCTTGCCCGGATCGCCGTACATGCCGAGATAGGTCGAGACCGTATCCAGGTTGTCGACGGTGATGTTGTGCGAAATGTAGATCGAGTCCGAGCGCAGCAGGTTGGCGACGAACGGGTCCTCCATCTGCATGATCTTGAACTTGATGTTATCGAGGATGTGCTCGACCAGGTAGCGGGTGCCGATGCGGTAGTCGGCGGAGAAATGATACCAGCCGCCGGAGCGCCGGAGCGACGTCGACAGCATGGTCTTGCCCGCGCCGGACATGCCGAGCAGGGTCACCGCGTGGTGCAGGTTCTTGAACTCGTCGAGCGTGATCATGGCCGGCAGTGAATGCGCAGCCGGCGCCCCTGTCAAGCGGACGCCATGATTTGAGCCGGTTAAAATTTATGCGAGTGAAGCGTTGTGGCGTCCCGTTGTAGTATCGGAGCGTCTGAGACACTGCGACAGGAGGATGGTCGTGAATTCACTTAGGTGTCGGTTGGTCGGTTTATTCGCGCTCTTGGCGGTAAGTGCCCCTGCGATGTCGGCAGAGTCACCGAACCTGCGGGTGGCGGCAACGTTCAGCGAAAGAAGCCCGGCCGGAACCATCATCGAGAATTGGCGAAAGGCCATCTTCAAGACCGCCAACGTGAGGCTGGATATTTTCTGGTCCGAGGGGCTCAGGCCGGAAAGCGACTACCAGAATATTCTGCAGACAGGCAGGGCGGCTATTGTGATCGGCCGGGACGTGAGCATGGTCGGACTCGGCGACCTGGGACTGCCGTTCACCTTCGAAGACGTCCAGGGCCAGTATGTTCAGTCGCAGACGCATTTCGACAGAGCCAAATCCAATACCTATAACGGGGTCCGGCTGCTCGCATACCTGCCGGTGGATGTCGACGTGATTTTGGCCGCGGTGGCGGTCAACGGGCCCGGCGATCTGAAGGGTAAAAAGCTCGTCGTCGCGCCGTCGATCGGACCGTCCGCGGCGCGAAACCTCGGAAAAACCGCAGCGGCCGTCAATCTGGTGCCGTATGAGCAAGCACCCGATGTTTTCGCGAAGGCGAGGTATGGCGCCGATACCGTGATCATGTGGCCGCTGGCGGAGATATCCGCCCTTGCCCCGTCCGCCGGGAGCTGGCCGCTCAAGGTGGTGACAACAACCAATCACCGGATCGAGACCGCCTGGGTCGGGATTTCGGCTGGCGTATGGGCAAAACTCGATGCGAAAACGCAGTCGGCCGTCAACAGTACGTTGCGGTCCGCCACCGTTATGGCCATGACCAATAACAATAAGCGCATCGCCGGCGCGCTCGAAACCATGAAGGCCAAGGGCTACAAGGTCGCCTCGCCGACCGATCGAGCGAAGCTGTTTGCGATGTATTCCCCCAATGCGTCGGCCGGCAACGGCTGTACCGGCGACGAATTCAAGAGGCTGGTCCGAAATTCCTGCAGGTGCGTGGCCGGCAAGCTCAAGAACGAATGCTGACGGTTTCGTCCCGGTCGATGGGGCACCGACCGCCTACAGGTCTTCCATGAGCCGTTCGGCCGAGGTCTCGCCGAAGTCGTCGGTCTCGAAGTGAAGCTGCGTCACCGTGCCGTTGTCGACCAGCGCCGAGAAACGCTTGCAGCGCGGCCCATAACCCTTGGCCGAGAGGTCGACTTCGAGCCCGGCCCAGCGCGTGAATTCGAGCCCGCCGTCGCCGACCATCATCACCTTGCCAGTGGCGCCCTTGCTTTCGCCCCAGGCATTCATCACCCAGGCGTCGTTGACCGAAAGACAGACGATGGCATCGACGCCCTTCGCCTTGATGTTGTCGGCGTTGTAGACGAAGCCCGGCAAGTGCAGCGCCGAGCAGGTCTTGGTGAAGGCGCCGGGCAGGCCGAAAAGCGCCACCTTCCTGTCTTCGAAAATCGCGTCCGAGCGGATTCCCTCCGGGCCGTCCTTGCCCATGATGAACAGTTGCAGATCCGGAATCTTGTCGCCGATCTTGACGGTCATTGCGGTTTCGCCTCCTCGATGTGATGGGCCGGCTTCCGACCGGCGGCCGGATAGCCACGGTAATCCAGGCGTTTGGGAAAGGAAACCGCTCTCGGATGACAAGAAAAGGATTATGTCGGACGGGGAGCGATGATACACTGCTCGGCACTCGGTCCGCATCAAACGGGCTATCAGGGGGAGTACGATCACGAACCGCCGGTCTCGGCGGATCTTACGTGCTTGTCTCCTTCCTGAGTGCCGACAAACAGGGGAGGAACCTCGATGCAAAAATCTTTGAATATCGATCCGGGCAAGTGTACCGGCTGCCTGCAGTGCGAACTCGCCTGCTCCTACGACAACGAAGGGGTGTTCAACCCGTCGAAGTCGCGGATCAAGGTGTTCAAGTTCGAGGATGCGGGGCGTTTCGTGCCGTATACTTGCACCCAGTGCGACGAAGCCTGGTGCATGCATGCCTGTCCGGTCGATGCCATCACCGTCGACGCCGCG
>JAYOXJ010000229.1:5308-6177 GCA_038152725.1 Rhodospirillaceae bacterium | reverse complement strand
TCATTGGGCGATCTACCGGGTCGATCTGATGCCTGGCCATGCGGTGTTCCTGATCGGACTGCTTCAGGACGTGCTCGCGGGGACGCCGCTTGGCGTGTTCACCTTGATCTACCTGCTCGCTTACGGAATCGCGATATCTCAGCAGCGCTACCTAACCGGCCGCACTTTCTTCGTCGTCTGGCTCGGCTTCGCGCTGATCTCGGCTGGCGCCATGGGGATGGGCTGGCTCATGGTTTCGGTGATCAAAGGCGGCGTTATCGATCCTGCCGCGCTACTGCACCAGTATCTGCTCGGTATCGGTCTCTATCCGCTCGTTGCCAGACTTTTCCTGACCTGGCAGGCGCGCGTGCTCCGGCCGGTTTAGGGGCACATCCGACATGCTCCGCGACAACGAACGCCACAAGCTTTTCAACCGCCGCACGGTCATGCTGGCAGGCGGAAAGGCAATGCTACTGTCGGTGCTGGCCGGAAGGCTCTATTACCTCCAGGTGATCGAGGCGGACCGTTACCGCACGCTGGCTGACGAAAACCGAATCAACCTCCGCCTGCTGCCGCCGCCACGTGGTCGTATTGTCGACCGCTTCGGTGTGCCGCTGGCCGATAACCAGCAGAACTACCGTGTGCTGTTGATCCCCGAAGACACCCGCGACATCGAACACACGCTCGCTTCGCTCGGTCAGATCATTCCCTTGAGCGCCGGCGAGCATCGCCGCGTTTTGCGCGACATCAAACGCAATCGCAGCTTCGTGCCGGTGACCGTCCGCGAGAACCTGAGCTGGCAGAACGCGGCACGGATCGAGGTCAACGCGCCCGACTTGCCAGGCGTGATGATCGACGTCGGTCAGAGCCGCTCCTACCCACATGGCGAA
>JAYOXJ010000229.1:0-5289 GCA_038152725.1 Rhodospirillaceae bacterium | reverse complement strand
CGCTGTTGGAACTTCCCGGTTTTCGGGTCGGGAAGGCGGGCCTGGAGAAGATTCACGACCTGGCCCTGCGCGGCAAGGGTGGTTCATCGCAGGTCGAGGTCAACGCTTTCGGCCGAGTCATTCGTGAGTTGGAGCGGCGCGAGGGCGAGCCCGGCGCCGAGGTCAAGCTCACCATCGACATGGGGCTGCAGAACATGGTCGCCCAACGCCTGGGTGAGGAAAGTGCGTCAGCGGTGGTCATCGACGTCCATTCCGGCGAAGTCCTCGCAATGGCGTCGACGCCGGCTTTCGACCCCAATGCATTCAACAAGGGGCTCAGCGCCAGCGAGTGGCAGGCGCTGGTCAACAACCCGCGTGCGCCGCTGACCAACAAGGCCATCGCCGGGCGTTATGCACCGGGTTCCACCTTCAAGATGGCGGTGCTGCTTGCCGCGTTGGAGAAGGGGGCAATCACACCCGATACCAAAGTCTTCTGTAACGGCTTCATGGAACTCGGCAACGCCCGGTTCCATTGCTGGAAAAAGCACGGTCACGGCCTTCTGGATGCGCAGGGCGCCATAACCCAGTCCTGCGACGTATACTTTTACGAAGCCGCCAAACGCACCGGCATCGAGCACATTGCCGCGATGGCGGTGCGGCTCGGTCTCGGCCAAAAGCTCGGCATCGACCTGCCTGGCGAGCGTGGCGGGCTGGTGCCGACGCCGAAATGGAAGCGTGGCGCCATGGACGCTGCATGGCAGGGTGGCGAGACAGTGATTACCGGTATCGGCCAGGGTTATTTGCTGGTGACGCCGCTGCAACTCGCAGTGATGACGGCGAGACTGGTCAACGGCGGCTTTGCTGTGACTCCCCGCTTGACCGGTGCGGTATCGCGTCGCCAGGGCGAGGTGCCGGCGCCGCCGACATACCCGAGCCTCGAGATACCCGCGCGCCACATGGAATTGGTGCGCTCCGCCATGAGTGACGTCATGAATTCTCCCTTTGGCACGGCGCGCCGCTCGCATATCGAAAAGCCGGAATGGGCGATGGGCGGCAAGACCGGCACGGTGCAGGTTCGGCGTATCACGAAGGCAGAGCGTGATACCGGTGTCCTCAAAGACAAGGATCTACCCTGGGAACTGCGCGACCATGCACTGTTCGTCGGGTTCGCACCCGTCTCAAACCCTCGGTACGCTGTTGCGGTCGTGGTCGAACACGGAGGCAGCGGTTCGACCACCGCCGCACCGATCGCGCGCGACATCTTGATCGAGGCGCAGCGCCGCGGTTCCGCCGGCAGCGCCCTTGCGGCCGCCGAAGTGCCGACGCCGGCAAAGCCAGGAGATAAGGGATGAGAGAAGACAGCCTCAACCCGCCCAGTTTTACGATTGGCCAGAAGCTTCTGAACATACATTGGTTCTTTGTGCTGTTGGTCGCCGCAGTCGCTGCCGTTGGCATCGCCATGCTTTACTCGGCCGCCAATGGAAACCTGCAGCCCTGGGCCAGCCGTCAGGCTGTACGCTTCGGGTTCGGCGTCATGGTCATGCTGACAGTGGCGCTGATCGACATACGCATCTGGCTCAAGTTCGCCTACGCGTTCTACGCGCTCAGCCTGGTCCTGCTGGTGATGGTCGAGGTGATGGGCTTCATCGGCATGGGCGCGCAGCGTTGGATCGATCTCGGTTACTTCAATCTGCAGCCATCGGAACTGATGAAGATTGCGTTGGTACTGGCGCTGGCGCGCTACTTCCATGGTCTCGGCATGGAAGACATCGGCCGACCGACTCGGTTGCTGCTGCCGATCTTGATGATCCTGCTGCCAGCGGCGTTGGTCATGCGCCAACCCGATCTCGGCACCGCGCTGATGCTGGTCATGGCCGGCGGCGGCATGTTTTTCATCGCCGGTGTCAGGCTCTGGAAGTTCGGTGTCGTCATCGCCCTTGCCCTCGCGGCGCTTCCGGTCGGCTGGCAGTTCCTGCACGACTACCAAAAGCAGCGCATTCTCACCTTCCTTGACCCGGAGGCGGACCCGCTGGGTTCCGGCTATCACATCATCCAGTCGAAGATCGCGCTCGGATCCGGCGGACTGTCGGGCAAGGGTTTCATGCAGGGGACACAAGGGCATCTACGGTTTCTCCCTGAAATGCAGACCGACTTCATCTTCACCATGCTGGCTGAGGAGTTCGGCATGATCGGCGGGCTCGGTCTGATTGGCCTCTATACCTTGCTTTTGGTCTACGGCTTCGCCATTTCCATGCGGTCCTATAGCCACTTCGGCAGGCTCGTCGGCATGGGCGTGACCATCACCTTCTTTCTTTATGTCTTCATCAATATCGCCATGGTGATGGGACTGATCCCGGTTGTCGGCGTGCCGCTGCCGCTGATTTCCTACGGCGGTACCGCGATGATGACTCTTTTGATCGGCTTCGGCCTGTTGATGGGGGTATGGGTGCATCGCGACGTGGTCATCGGGCGGCGTGGCGGAGACGACGTGTGAACACAAAGCGCGCGACACCGGCGGCCGAGGCCGGCGGTGCCACCAGCGACGTCATCATCGGCCTCAACGCGGTGGTGGTCGCGGTCTCGGACGGGGAACCCCGCGTGCTCGTGGTTCGACCGCCCGACGGTACTTCTGGCGCGCGCGACGCTTTGCCATCCGGCCCATTCCATCCGACCGAGCACCGCACATTGGAGATCGGGCTTCGCTCCTATGTGGAGGCGCAGACCCGCGAAACGCTCGGGTATGTCGAGCAACTTTATACCTTCGGTGATCGTGGCCGCGACCCGCGCGAAGTCGATGGCGGCCCGCGCTACGTTTCAGTCGGATACTTGGCACTCTCGAAGGAAGCCGTCCGCCTGGAGACAGATGACGCCGTATGGCGCGACTGGTACCGCTTCTTTCCGTGGGAGGATTGGCGCCGCGGCGAGCCCGGCGTGCTCAAGGGTGAAATCCGTCCGGCGTTGGCAGCCTGGGCCACAACTGCTGGTGACGCAGCGGGGCAGCGCCAGCGGCGCCAACGCATCCAGCTCGCCTTTGGCGCCGATGTGCCGTCATGGAACGACGAACTGGCGCTTGAGCGTTACGAGTTGTTGTACGAAGCGGGGTTGGTGGCAGAGGCGGCGCTCGATAGGGGCCGGCGTCTAAGCACTGCGGAGACGGCTGCGCTGCCGGGCGAAGCGATGGCACACGACCACCGTCGTATTCTCGCCACAGCGATTGGCCGGCTTCGCGGAAAACTTAAGTATCGCCCGGTGATTTTCGAAGTCATGCCGTCGAGCTTTACGTTGCTGCAATTGCAGCATGCCGCTGAAGCCATGGCAGGCCTCAGGTTGCACAAACAAAACTTCCGCCGCTTGATCGAGGCGAGGGGGTTGGTCGAGCGAACCGGCGCCACGGTCACAGGCAGCCACGGTCGGCCTGCGGCGTTGTTCCGGTTTCGCGCCGAGGTCCGCAAGGAACGCATGATGCCGGTCGGTAAATTACCGGCTCAGCCGCGCGGTCATTGAACCTTCCCGGATTTTGGCCGTGCACAAGCAATGAAGTTTTCCACTTGCTTAATGCTCAAGATTAGCATAAACATAGTTGTAATATTCGTACTTCCGCAAATTATAGGGCTCTATTTATGCTCAAAACGAGCATTAATATTGAAAGTCTCAAGACTGGAGAGGACTCCATGGCCGTCACCGCGATGAACACTGAATCCCGAGCGGTTCCGCCGCACCTCAAGCGGCTGTTCGAGCCGATCCGCGACTCGATCCCGGAGAGCGAGTGGCCGTTTCTGGCTCCGCACGTCGATAACATCCTCCGTCTTAAGGCGGAAAAAAATGCCGTGATTTTAGCGCACAATTACATGTCACCGGATATCTATCACTGCATTGCGGATATCGTCGGTGACTCTTTGGCGCTGGCGCGCGAGGCCGAGAAGGTCGACGCCGACGTCATCGTTGTTTGTGGCGTCTATTTCATGGCCGAGACGGCCAAGCTGATGAACCCAACCAAGACCGTCATCATCCCTGATCCGAAAGCCGGATGCTCCCTCGCCGAGGCGATCACAGCCGCCGACGTGCTCGCGATGAAGGAAAAATACCCGGGTGTGCCGGTAGTCTCCTACGTCAATACCACGGCCGAGGTGAAGGCCGTTTCCGACATATGCTGCACCTCTGCCAACGCCGTCGATGTCGTCGAGTCGTTGGGGGTTCCCCGCGTCATCATGACGCCAGACGAATATCTCGCCCGCAACACTGCGGCAAAGACATCGGTCGAGATCATTCCCTGGGCCGGTCGCTGCGAGGTGCACGAACGCTTTACCGCCGACGACATCCGTTCCATGCGTGAAGGTTATCCCGATGCCGTCGTGCTGGCGCACCCCGAATGCCCGCCCGAGGTCCTCGATATGGCGGATTACGCCGGTTCCACCGCCGGCATGTCGACCTACGTCGAGACCAAGCGCCCAGAGAACGTCATGTTGATCACCGAGTGCTCAATGAGTGCAAACTTGGCCGCGGATTACCCGGACGTGAACTTCATTCGGGCATGCCACATGTGCCCGCACATGAAGCGCATCAATCTGCTCGGCGTCGAAGAGGCACTTGAGGAAATGCGCTACGAGGTCACCATTCCGGTCAAGATCGCCGGCCCGGCCCGGGCCAGCATCGAGCGCATGCTGGAAATCAAGAAATGAGCCCTGCGGACGGCGCCGGTGCAGCGTCGCGGGTGGCGGCGGATATCACGCCGCTGAGCCCGCTGCTCTATGAGCACCTGGTCGCCGCGGCGCTGCGCGAAGATCTCGGCCGCGGCGGCGATATCACCACCGATGCGATCGTACCCGAGAATGCCATCCAGGCATGCGCACTGGTGGCGCGCGCCGATGGCGTCGTCGCCGGGCTCGACATCGCGGCCTGCGCTTTCCGGCTGGTCGATCCGCGCGTTGAGTTCACGGCCAAACACCGCGATGGCGCCAGGGTCAAACCGGGTGACGAACTCGCGCGCGTTTCCGGCCCGGCCCGGGCGTTGCTCACCGGTGAGCGCGTCGCGCTCAATTTTCTCTGCCATCTTTCAGGCATTGCCAGCGTCACCCGTGTCATCGCCGACAGTATCGCGCATACCAAAGCACGCATCATCTGTACGCGAAAAACCACGCCCGGTTTGCGCGCTCTCGAGAAATATGCCGTCCGCGCAGGTGGCGGTGGCAACCATCGCTTTGGCCTCGACGACGGCGTCTTGATCAAGGACAACCATGTCGCCATCGCTGGTGGTGTTAGGATCGCTGTAGAGCGCGCGCGCGCGCGGGCCGGTCACCAGGTGCTGGTGCA
>JAYOXJ010000228.1:0-6191 GCA_038152725.1 Rhodospirillaceae bacterium | reverse complement strand
CTTGGCGTCGTAGGTGTAGTCGGCGTGGCCGGGGCGGAACTTGGCCGCGATCTCGGAATAGTCCTTGGAGCGCTGGTCCTCGTTCTCGATCAAAAGCGCGATCGGCGTGCCGGTGGTCTTGCCCTCGAACACGCCGGACAGAATCTTGACCGTGTCGGATTCCTTGCGTTGCGTGGTGTGGCGCGATTGGCCCGGCTTGCGCAGGTCGAGATAGGGCTGGATGTCGGCTTCGGAAAGCGCCAGACCCGGCGGGCAGCCGTCGACGACGCAGCCGATCGCCGGCCCGTGGCTCTCGCCGAAGGTGGTGACCCGGAACAGATGACCGAAACTGTTGTGCGACATGGCCCGCCGCCTAGACGACGGAGATGTCGGGCGCGTCCACCGCCTTCATGCCGACCACGTGGTAGCCGCAGTCGACGTGATGTGTCTCGCCGGTGACGCCGCTGGACAGACTGGATAGAAGATAGAGCCCGGCGCCGCCGATGTCGTCCATGGAGACGTTGCGCCTGAGCGGCGAATTGTACTCGTTCCACTTGAGGATATAGCGGAAGTCGCCGATGCCGCTGGCCGCCAGCGTCTTCATCGGTCCGGCCGAGAGCGCGTTGACGCGGATGTTCTGCTTGCCGAGATCTTCGGCCAGGTAACGCACGCTCGCCTCCAGCGCCGCCTTGGCGACACCCATGACGTTGTAGTGCGGCATCACCCGTTCGGCGCCGAAATAGGTCAGAGTCACCAGACTGCCGCCCTCGGTCATCAGCCGGCGCGCGCGCTGGCAGAGCGCCGTGAACGAATAACACGAGATGTTCATGGTCTTCTGGAAGTTCTCGGGCGTGGTGTCGATATAGCCGCCCTTGAGTTCTTCCTTGTCGGAATATGCGATGGCGTGCACCAGGAAGTCGAGCCGACCCCATCTTTTCTCGATTTCCGAGAATACGGCGTCCATGGATGCTGTGTCGATGACATCGCAGGGCAGCACGATCTCGGAACCGACGCTCGCCGCCAGCGGCACGACACGCTTTTGCAGCGCTTCGCCCTGGAACGTGAAGGCCAACTCGGCGCCTTGGGCGTGCACCGCCTTGGCGATGCCCCAGGCGATCGAGCGGTCGTTGGCGACCCCCATGATCAGGCCCCGTTTTCCCTGCATGAGCCCAGTCGCTTCGGTCATCGTATTCCCCTCGTTTACGTCATTTCGGCGGGTCGATTGCGGCCCGCCGGCACCGTCCGAACATAAAGTATGGCGTCCGGGGATGGTAGCGAAAAGCCCACGGTCGGTAGCCGGCGGGTTCAGCCCGTCGCCATCGCTCGCGGCCGTTTGCGGTGCCAGAGCAGCATCAGCGCGATCGAGACATTGAGCACGTTCCAGCCGATGCCATTGAGGAAGGCGGCCCGGTAGGAGCCGGTATAATCGTAGATTTCGCCGGCCATCCAGCCGCCGACAGCCATGCCGGCCACCGTCGCCATCAGCACCAGGCTGATCCGGGTCGCCGCCTGGTTGGCTGGGAAGTAGTCGCGCGCGATCAGCGCGTAACTGGGCACGATGCCGCCCTGGGCCAGGCCGAAAAGCCCGGAAACGATGTAGAGCGAAGTCAGTCCGTCGAACGGCAGGTAGAAGAACATCGCGACCATCTGCAGCGACGACGAGACCAGGAGCGCGCCCAAGCCGCCGATCTTGTCGGCGATAAGGCCGAACGAGATGCGGCTGACGACGCCGAGCCCCAGCATCACCGAGAGCATTTCGGCACCGCGCTGCGCGCCGTAGCCGAGATCGCCGCAATAGGCGACGATATGGACCTGCGGCGTCGCCATGGCGATGCAGCAGGCCATTCCGGCCAGCACTAGAAGCCACTGCACGCCCGGCGGCCGCGGAATCCCGGTCGGCCCGGTCGAGAGATTCGCGCCGGCGGCCGGCTGGCCCTCGTGCGGGTCGATCGGCGCGCGCCGGCGCAGCAGCAAGGCCAGCGGCAGGATGGCGGCGATGCAGACGATACCGATGGCGACATGCGTCTGACGCCAGCCGACGGTATCGACGCCGTATTGGATGATCGGCGGCCAGATGGTGCCCGACAGGTAGTTGCCGCTGGCGACGATGGCGACCGCGATGCCGCGCCGGCGCCGGAACCAGAGCGACACGTCGGCGACCAGCGGGCCGAAGGTGGCGGAACTTCCCAAACAACCGATGAACAGCGCCTGCGCCACGATGAACTGCCAGAGTTCGGTCGCCGCCGCGGCGCCGAAGTAGCCTAGCCCAAGCATGGTGCCGCCCAGCATCACCGGCACGATGACGCCGAATTTGTCGGCGAGCCGGCCCATGATGATGCCGCCGACGGCGAAGCTCAGGAAGGTGGCGAGGTAGGGGGTCGACGCGCTGCCGCGGTCGATGGCGAATTCGACCTGGATCACCGGCAGCACCACCACCACCGACCAAAAACCGATGCCGCCGATAGTCGAGAGCGCCAGCGCCAGTATCATCCGGCGCCAGGCTGCAGCACCATCGATGACGGAGATGTCCGCTTGCGCATTCATTCAGGGCTTGCCCCGTTCCGAAAGGTAGATGCCGCCTAGCACCAGCACCAGGGCGACGGCATGGTGGATTTCGAACGGTTCGCCCAGGATGCTGACGGCGAGGATCGCCGAGAAAACCGGCACCAGGTTGACGAACACGCCGGCACGGCCGGGGCCGATTGCCTCGACGCCGTGCATGAAGAATATCTGTGCCAGGAAGGACGGGAACAGCGTGACCAACCCGATCACCATCCAGCCCTTGGCCGTCGGCCATTGGAAATGGCCGAGAGCCGCTTCGATACCGGCAAGCGGGACCGACGCGATGAAGGCGGCGGCAGCGAGGAGCGTGAAGAGCCCGAGCGCCGAGGCCTTGGGCCGGTTGCGTAGGCCCACCGTGTAGCCGGAGTAGAGCATGCAGGCGAGGATCATAAGGCCGTCGCCGATATTGACGCCGAGCCCGGCAAGTTGGCCAAGGCGCCCGCCGGTCGCCACAGTGACCACGCCGACGATGGTGACGATGACGCCGAATGCCTGCAGCCGGCCGACCGGCGTGCGGAACACCAGATAGCCGCCGATCAGCACAAATACCGGGATCGAACCTTGCAGAATGCCCATGTTGAGCGCAGTGGTCGAATGCGCGGCGACATAGAACAGCCCATTAAACGAGGCGAAGCCGAGCGCGCCCATGAGAAAGATGAAGCCGAGTTTGGGCCTCAGGTTGTGCCAGTCCTGGCGCACGTAGCGGTTGGCGAAGATGGCGATCAGGATGACGACGCCGAGCCAGCGGAACATCACCACCGCCATGGGCGACGCCTCGCCGACGGCGAGACGGCCGAAGATGGTATTCGCACCCCAGCAGAGCGAGGTGCCGGCCAGCATCAGATAGGCCCGGAATTGGCTCGCAGCGGTACTCATTTTGCAGGCCCGGATAATCCGAATTCGCCGGCCAGGAGTTCGAACGAGCGTCGGCGGTCTTGCTGATCGTGTGCCCAGGTGAGGACGACGATCTCGTCGAGCTTGTGGTAGTCGGCCAATTCGCGAAGCCGGTCGCCGACGCGCGCCGCGGAACCGATCAATGCGTTGGCGCGCAGATCCTCGACGAATCGCATGTCGTTCTCGGTGTAGGGGTAGGCCGCCGCTTCGTCCGGCGAGATCAGCGCGCGGAGCCCGCCCCGATTGCGCATCAGTTTCCAGTAGGCGCGTGGCCAGAACAGCCGTTCGGCCTCGGCATCGGTTTCCGCGGCCAGCGCCCAGACGCAGATGTTCGCCTGCGGCAGCGGATGGCGGTCGCTCTGCTTATAGCCGGCGCGATAGATGTCGAGCGCGCGGGCAACTCCGGCGCCGTCGGTGATGAAGTGCGCGAAGCTGTAGGGAACGCCGAAGTGCGCCGCCACCTGCGCGCCGTAATCGGACGTGCCCAACAGCCAGACTTCGGGCACCGTCTCGGCCATCGGCAGGGCGCGCAGATCGCCGAAGGGATGGCCGTCCAGCAACGGCTTCCCCGACACCCATTGGATCAGGTCGCGGACGTTGGCGGGGAAGTGCTCGGAATCCTCCATGCCGTTCGGGTTCAGCGCCAGCGCGGTCTTGCCGTCGGAGCCGGGCGCACGGCCGAGCCCCAGATCGATGCGTCCGGGTGCCAGCGCGTCGAGCACGCGGAACTGTTCGGCCACCTTTAGCGGTGCGTAATGCGGCAGCATGACGCCGGCCGAGCCGATGCGGATGCGCTTCGTCACTTGCGCGATGGCGGCCATGACGATCTCGGGCGCGGTGCCGACGATGGTCGGGTGGTTGTGGTGCTCGGACACCCAGAAGCGCGCATAGCCGAGCTGCTCGCACAGTTTGGCGAGTTCGATCGTGTCGCGGATCGCCTGGTCCTGGGAGTAACCCTGGGCGGCGGTCGACTGGTCGAGGACCGAGAGTTTCAACATGGCCGGGAATGTAGAGCCCGCGCCCAAGCGTTCCAAGCCCATGTTCTGTCATGGTGACAATATTGGCCCGATAACGGAACATTTCGCGCCCGGGCCATATTGTTCTAGACTTCGCCGGGAGCCATCGGGGAGGCGCGCAATGGCCGAAAACACCAGCAGCGAACCGCCGGCCGGGGAGGCGAACGGTGCCGCCCGGCCCAAGCGGCTCGGCCTCGATCCGACCGACATATCGCAATTCGCCGCCTACGTGTTCCGTCGCTTCGTCGCCGACCGCGGCTGGCGCATGGCGGCGGGGCTCAGCTACACGTCGCTGCTCGCCATCGTGCCGTTGACCGCCATCGCGTTTTCCATGCTCGCCGCCTTTCCGGTGTTTGAGAACGTCAAGGAGCAGTTCCAGGACGCCATCTTCGCCAACCTGCTGCCCGATTCGGCCAACGCCATGCGCCAGTACTTCGACGGCTTCGTGAAAAACACGGCGTCGCTGTCGGCGGTCGGCATCGTCGCGCTGGCGGCCACGGCGGTATTGCTGCTCGGCACCATCGAGGCCGACATCAACGCCATCTTCCGCGTGCAGCGGCCGCGTAACATCGCCGCCAAGCTTCTGGTGTTCTGGGCGATGATCACCTTGGGGCCGATCCTGCTGGGGGCTAGCTTCTCGCTCTCGACCTATTTCTTCGCCGCCACCAAGCTGATGGGCGTCGACGTGCTGGCGGGGCCCTTGGGCATGGTTACCGGCCTGGCGCCGACGGCGATCATCGTGGTGCTGTTCACGCTGTTCTACTTCGCCATTCCGAACCGCCCGGTGCGCCTGACCACGGCGTTCGTCGGCGGGGTCGTCGCCGGGCTGCTGTTCGCGCTGTTGCGCAAGGGCTTCGGCTGGTACGTGGCGACCTTCCCGACCTACCAGAACGTCTACGGCGCGCTTTCGGTGATCCCGATCTTCCTGATCTGGATGTATCTGTCGTGGACGGTGGTGATCATGGGCGGCGTGCTGACGGCGTCGGTCGGCGATTGGCGCAACTCAGGCGGCAACCCCGGCAACCGCGATCTCCGGCCGGGCGAGCGCACGGTGCTGGCGCTTCGTGTCCTGCACGAATTGTTCGAGGCATCGCGGGCCGGCAACCGCGTGCGCCGCCGCGATATCCTCAGCAGCGTCGGTGGCGCCGAGGCGGCCTTGGACAATGTCATGCGCATGTTGCAGGAGGCCGGTTTCATCGACGAGAGCGCGCGCGGCGGCTGGGTGCTAAGCCGCGATCTCGAGACGGCCACGCTGCATGACCTCGGCGATGCCATGCGTCTCGGTATCCGCCCGGCCGACGTCGAGGCGACCGGCGACAGCGGCTGGGAATTGGAGCTAGGGCGTCACCTCGAGAACATGCTGGCGGCGGAGACGGCGGCGGCAGAAGTGAGCCTCCGCGATATTCTGGGGGCCGGTGGGTCGGGGGACAACGCGGCGGTGCAGCCGAACCGCGACCTGCGCTCGGTGAACTAGCCCTTCTTCAAATCCGGCCGGACGCTGTAGGCCTTTTCCGGCTTTTCACCCCATTTGCGTTTGACGAAATCGGCGAGGTCGGGGTCGGCCGGGCGCGGCAACACCACCTTGAGCGTCACGTACTGGTCGCCGCGGCCCTCGCTCGAGCCCTTGCTGAGCCCCTTGCCCTTGAGCCGCAGGATGGTGCCGGTGTTCGAGTTCGGGGGCACGGTCAGCGAGACCGGACCGTCGATGGTCGGCGCATCGGCACGCGCGCCGAGCACCGC
>JAYOXJ010000227.1:0-6200 GCA_038152725.1 Rhodospirillaceae bacterium | reverse complement strand
CGGTCGAACTTGGAAAGCGACGGCGCGATCAGGTGAACGTCGCCGAGCAACAGCGCTTCCATCTCCTTGGCGTCGCCGAACAACTGCGACGAGGGATAGACTTCGACCACGACCTTGCCGGCCAAACGCTCTTCGACCAGCTTCTTGAAGTGAATCGCGCCCTGGCCTTTCGGCGTCTTTTCCGCAACCACGTGCGAAAACTTGATCTTGATCGGCTCGGCCTTTGCGGTCGGCGCGAACGCCAGCGCGGCGGCGGCAGCGGCCACGAAAAGCGATTGCAGGAATGTCTTGCGTAACATCGGTTGTCCCCTTTTGGGCTAGGTTGTCTATGCACTTGAATTACGCGCACGATGCCCGCCCTCAGCGAACCAGCATCGACGCCCGGCGGGCACCGCCCGTCGGCCCACCGAACCACCTGCGGGGAACCAGTTTTTTCAGTCTAGGAAAGTGGCAAGGTTTTCAGTAACTTACGAAACTTACCGTGAAAGAAAGTATGGTGGTCACGGGAAGCCGTCAATTAAACAATTCGTGAATTCTGTCCCCCGGTGGATCGGCTGGCGGCAAACTACATGAATTCAATCGGCCGATACTTGACGTAGATCAAATCACGAAAATCGAATGTGCCATTCGACCCACTTGGGCCATAGATTGGAGCCCGACAACGGGCGGGCAAGCAGCAATTGCTTGAAAAGTAGCTCAGCGCCCCCGGCGTACGACGAAGATTTCGCTCTCTTTGAACGAGTCCATCAATCGGGTCAGCCCCAGCCACTGCTGGCGCCAAAAACCGGTGCCGTAGTCTCGCCCGGCCTCGACCTGGTCGCGAATGCCGGTGGCGTGATAGCCGTCCTCGATGCGGGCCGTCCCGAACATCAGGTCCCACCAGGGAAACAGAACACCGAAATTGTGTCCGCCCATTTCGGCGCCCTTGAATTCATGACCGATGCCGATCGCATGGTGCAGCCGGTGGAACCGCGGGCTGACCAGCAGCCGCTCACCGAGCCGCCCCCAGTTGAGCCGCAAGTTGGCATGCTGAAGGCTCTCGAGCAGTTGCGTCAAAGCCACCCAAACCAGGAACTGGCTCGGCTCGACACCGATCAACAAGGCGACGAAACTCATCACCACGCCGTGTAGCACGTCGTCGAGCAGGTGGTTGCGGTTGTCACTCCAGGCTGTCATTTGGCGCTGCGAATGGTGCAGGGCATGAAGTGCCCAAAGCGGCGCGAACTGGTGCTGGAGGCGGTGGTAGAAGTAACCGATCAAATCAAGCACCACCAAGTAGATGACGAAACTCACCCATGCGACATCGGTAACACCGGGCCAGATCTGGTCGATATTCCACGTCGGCACGCCGGCGATCCTGAGAGCGTTCAAAGCTGACTGAACCAAGGGCTCCAGAGTGAAGAAGAACACCACGCTGAACACCCCGAGCCTGTGAATCAGCGTGTAGATGATGTCGACTCGGACTTGGGCATTCCAGCGCGGGATCTCCGCCGGCCATAGGCGCTCGAGCGGCACGAACACCAGGGCGATGACAAGAACCTGGACCAGTCCAATGCTGAACCAGTCCATGGCGTCGTAAGCCAGTTCCAGGCGGTTGCCCAATCCCAAGTGGAACATCGCCGGTGCGACGAGCCGGTCGAACAAGACGTCCTGCCAAGCGTACAGCGTGTCCAGCCAACTCATTGCGTCGCCCCCGGCGGTTTCATGCCGGCGAGGTGCCGGCGCGTCCACTCCCGGTATCGCGGGTGGTGGTCGAGGGTATCAAAGCAAAAGCCCTTGGCCTGCAGCCCCTCGATCAGCGGCTTGAGCACAGCCGGCGCCCACGGATCTTTGCGCGACCAGATGCCGAGGTGCGCGACCAGGATGTCATCGGCGCGGATGCCCTTCAGCGCCTGTTCCAGGAGCGCCTTGTTGGGAAAGCGCTCGCTCGGCAATTCATCGCCCAGGAATCCCGCCTTCGACCAGCCGACATGAGCGTAGCCGCAAGCCGCCGCCGCCTCGACCAGCGCCTTGGATGTCTTGCCGCCCGGCGCACGATACAACGGCAAGGGTGCCTGCCCGGTGATCGCCCGCAACCGTTCCTCGGCGCGTTTGATTTCGGCGCAATACTGGTCGGCGTCCCACTCCATGGTCTTGCCCTGCTTAGGCCCGGCGCTCGGGCGCACCTTGAACCGCCCGCCCGGCAAGTCGCCACGCCAATAGACATGATCGAAGGTGTGCGAGGCGAATTGATGCCCTTCGGCCGCCCGCGCCTTCCACCAAGGCGCCCAGTGATCGCCGAGCGACCCGTCGCCCTGCTGGGTACGTTCGTTGGCGGCGAAAAAGGTGACGCGAACGCCGGTTTCCTTGAGCACGCCGGCGATCAAGTCGGCGACGCCCATGTGGCCGGTATCGAAGCTGAGATAAATCCTTTTCTGGCACGAGGCCGGCGGCGGCTTGATCGGATCGGAAGCCCAGACGTCGGAATTCGACAGGCACAAAATTACGGCGATCAGCGAGAAGGCGGCGCCGTGGCGACGCCAATGCGTCTCAGTTCGGGCCCGCACGGTCCAGCGTGAAGATGCCATGTGGGGACTTCCCAACCTTAACCTGCTTTTCGATCTTACCCGTTTCCAAGTCTACGATGGTCATCCGGCCGATCCAACGCGAAGAAATGAAGAGCTTCTTGCGGTCTGCCGAGACCTCCATGCAGTCGGGCCCGCCAGGCCCCGGCAGCGTCCGCACCACCTTGAACGTGGCATAATCGATCTGGCTGATGGTGTTGGCGACCCGATTGCTGACGAACACATGCCGGCCGTCGCCGAGCGCCCTGAAGGCATGGGCACTCGCGCCGGTGAGAATCTGCCCGACCAACTGGGCCGGGTTCTGGGTGACGTCGTAAATCTGCACGTATTTGTCGCCGGTGAGCGCCACGAAAAGAAACTTGTCACCCGGTGGGCCGAACACATCGGCCGGAGAACGGCCAACGACGATCCGCCATTTGATCGTCTGCGTCGCCAGGTCGACCGCCACCAATTCATTGCTGTCCTGCATCGTCGCCCAGACCGTGGTGCTCTTCGAGTCGATCCAGATATGGCTTGGCGTGATGCCAGACGGGATGCGTTTGACGAGGGTCGGATTCTCACCGTCCCATTTGTAGATGTCGATATGGTTGAGCCGGTTGGCGACCGTCACCAGCCACTTCAGATCCGGCGAAAAGCGCAGATGGTAAGGGTCCAATATGCGGCGGATCGTGCGCTGAACTTCCGCCGTGCGCGGGTCGACGAAGGTGAGCGAATTGCCCGCCGCGTTCGCCACGATCACGGATTTTTTGTCCGGCGTGAGGTAAAGGTGGTGCGGCTCCTTGCCGGTCGGAATCAACGACCGGTGCTCCATTGTGAGCGGATCGATGACGCTGACGTTGGCGTCGAGGGAATTGAGTACGAATAGGGGCGCTTGGGCTTGGGCCTGGGAGGCGCACGATACGGTCAGCCACGATGCCAGGAGCAAACCGACAGATTTTCGCATGGGGTCGACGGACCTACGGAAATGGAGCGAAGCTGGCGGAGACCATAAGGTGAACGCGAGTCGCCGTCAAACCACATCGCGAGGTAAGCCAAAACCTTCGACGCCGCTACCCTGCCCGGGTCAGCGCCTCGGGCTCGCCCGCCAGATTGGCGGATATGATTGTCTGAATCTCCGCCCGGCAGGAGCCGCAGTTGGTGCCGGCGCCGAGGCGTTTGCCGACGGCATCGACACTGGCGCCACCGGGTTCCGAGATCGCCGCGACGATCTGGTTTATGCCGATCGCAAAACAACTGCAGACCGTGGCCCCCGGATCGGGCCGGCCGTTGCCGGCGCGGCCGGCAAGCAGATCCTGGGCGTAGGCCTCCGGCGCCTCCGCCTCGGCAAACAATCCCGCCATCCAAGCCCGCGACACCTCGACTGGCTTGCGGCCTAGGAAAACTGCGCCGACCACCTGTCCCGCCGACAAGGCGGCATAACGGTAGACGCCAGCACCGGCATCCTCGTAGGACTGCCATGTCGTGCCGGCGGCGGCATCGCCGATGGCGGTGGCGGCGAATGCCGGCCAATCAGCGGGCGCTTCCATGCCGGCGACTTCCAACTTCCATCCTCCCTTGATCCGGGCCGCCGACCAGTAAGCCGCGTCGATCACCGCCGGCCGTTCGCGCGTTATGGCGAAACCGTACCAGGCGGCCGCGAAGGGCATTACCTCGACGGCGGCGAACTTGAGGCCGGGCTGACCGGAAACCGGGTCCGTCGCCGGCGGCAGCAGCTTCCCGACGCGGGCATCGGCGCTGAACTGGCCGCTCCAATGCATCGGCACGAAGACCGCGCCCTCGGCCTGATCCGCACTCACCAGGGCGCGCACGACGATTTCGCCGCGCGGGCTCTTGACCCGGACCAGGCTCGCCGGCTCGATACCGCGGACACTGGCGTCGCTTGGATGAATGGCGCAAAACGCTTCGCCGATGTGGACGGAAAGCCGGGGCGACTTCCCGGTCCGGGTCATGGTGTGCCAATGGTCGCGGACCCTGCCGGTGTTGAGATGCAACGGGAAGGCCGCATCGACGGAGGGCCGCGAACGCCTGGACTCGACGGCGATGAAGATGGCGCGGCCGGTATCAGTAACGAAACCGCCGGCCGCGAACATACGTGCCGGCGCCATCACGCCGCCTGCCGCCGGCAGCGGCCATTGTACCGGTGCCAGCGCATCGTAGGCGGCGTCCGATAGCGCTGCCTGGGCGCCGATGTCGAAAGCGCGCCGCCCGTCGTTCTCGAAACCCGACAGCGCCGCATGCTCCCGATAGATGGCGGCGGCGCTGTCGAAATCGAATGCCTCGCCCCAGCCAAGCCGGCGCGCGACTTCGCCAACGATCCACCAGTCCGGTCGGGCTTCGCCGGGCGCCGGCAGGAATGCGCGCTGGCGTGAGATGCGCCGTTCGGAATTGGTGACGGTACCGTCCTTTTCGCCCCAACCGGTCGCCGGCAACTTAACAAGGCCATGGGACAGATTCTGGTCTCGCCGCTGGTCGGGTTCGCCTTGGACCGATCGAAATGGGAATGGGTCGATCCGTCGAAGAAATGGACCTTCGATCCGCCGTTATTCGGCCTTGGCGAGCTCGGCATCTATTTTCCGCACGATGACAAGACGCTGAAGAACTTCGCGGGACGGCTGCTCCGCCTGATGAACAAGGTAACCTGGAAGGACAATATTTTTGGGTTGGACGCCTGCCTCTGGTCCCAATCCGGTGGCGAAGAGCGTCGAGGATTGGGTAGCGGTGAACTCATCGACCCTTCGGAGAAGATCGAACTCAACAAATACTACGACGACTCGCTCTGGGACGACAGCCTGCCCGAAACACCGGCCTGGGACCGGAATATCGAGCCGCCGCTGCATCTAAAGCGTTTATGGGGAATTGAGTAGTCTGGGATGGCTGGGGCGGGAGGATTCGAACCTCCGAAATGCCGGTACCAAAAACCGGTGCCTTAGACCGCTTGGCTACGCCCCATCACCGGCGGAGTGACGGCAACATAGGAGCAATTCGGGGCGCTCGCAAGGCTTGCACGCGTCCGATCCGAGCACCTCGCCGGCGCGGCGCGGCTCAACCGCCGCTGCCCCTGAAGGTCGTCTCCCGCACCCACCAGCCGGGCCATTGCATGCGGATATTCTCCGCCGCCGCCGCCGCCGCGGCTAAATCGTCGTAGAGCCCGAAACAGGTCGCGCCGCTGCCCGACATGCGCGCCAAGCGGCAGCCCGCCGTTGCCGAAAGTGCCGCTAGCACTTCGGCGATCGCCGGCGCCAGCGCCTTCGCCGGCGCTTCCAAGTCGTTGCCGCGCGCCACCAGCGCCGCAATCCAGCCGTCGCGCCCGGCCGGGCTTTCGATGATCGGCGCGGCCTTGGAGAAATCGCCGGTCCGCGCCTTGAATACCGCCGGCGTCGAGGCGTGAACGCCGGGATTGACCAACACCGCCGGAAAATCCGGGACACCTTCCGCCGCCTCGATCCGCTCGCCGATGCCGCTCATGATCGCCGGTTGGCCATAGAGGCAGACCGGCACGTCGGCGCCCAGTTCGAGCGCCATGCCGGAGAGGTCGTGCTGGCCCGGATTGGCGCCCCACAATCTCGCCAGCAGTTTGATCGCCGCCGCCGCATCGGCCGAGCCGCCGCCGATGCCGGACGCCACCGGCAGGTTCTT
>JAYOXJ010000226.1:3366-6222 GCA_038152725.1 Rhodospirillaceae bacterium | reverse complement strand
CCTTAAGGATGCGCGCGGCCTTCAATTCGTCCTGCATCAACGCAGACCCGGCATAGCCGTTGGTCACCTTTTTCGCAGGGCAGCCCATGTTGATATCGATTATGGCGGCGCCACGGTCCTCATTGAGACGCGCCGCCTCGGCCATCACCTCCGGCTCGCAGCCGGCCAGTTGTACGGACATGGGATGTTCGTCGGCCACATGTGTAGCCATTCGCATGGTTCGGCGCGCGGCATGGATCATGGCGCGGCTGGCAATCATTTCCGAAACCACGAGCCCGGCACCGCAGCGTTTGACCAGCCTGCGGTACGGCATGTCGGTGACCCCGGACATGGGCGCAAGCACGATCGGACTTTCGACGGTAACGGGACCGATCTGAACCGGTCGAAGATTAACAGGCCCCAAGTGTCGCGCTCCTAACGCTCGTCCCCCAAATTTGCCCATTTATTAGGCATAAGTGTCGGCAAACGCAAGTCATGCCGAAGTGCAACGCGGCTTAATTCGATACCCTTCAACCGAGCAGCACGTCGGTCACGAATTTCACGCCAGGGTAGCCCAGCGTCAGCAGCAGATACGCAGCCAACGCCAAGCGGGCGGCCTTGCGCCCGCGCAGCCCGCTGCGGAAATGGACAAGCAGGATGCCGGCAATCAAGACGAACGCGGTCACGGTCAGAATTGTTTTGTGGTCCAACACCAACAGGCTGTGGGTTTCTGCGTAGCGAAGCGCCATGCCAGACAGGAGACCAGCGGCCAAAACTCCCTCGCCCGCAATCAAAAGGCGGACCATCAATCGGTCGCAGGCGGTGACTGACGGCAGCGCATGTGTTAGGCGCCCGGGATGCTTTGCCTTCAAAGATCGCTCTTGCATTAGCGCAGCAAGTGCGGCGACGGCGGCGATAGTCACAAGACCGTAAGTCGCCACCGAAACCAAAATATGAACGGCGACAAGAGTCGTGGGCCCCTGCCCAAGCGGTCGCGCGCCCTCATGGCCGGTCCAGATCGTCGCCGCGAGGCCAATCAGCCACACCGCCGGCGCCAGTAACGGACTCAAGCGCCAAGCGTCCGGGTCGAATAGCGCAATCGCGATGAAGAGGCCAACTGTCACCGTCGCCGTCACCCAGAGCGCGGCGCCGAAATCGGTACGCCAGCCCGGCGAGAACGACACCGCCACCCACAACGCCGGCCCTAGTAACGCCGCAAGCAAGGCGATCCAGAGCAGGCGGTCGCGTCCATTCGATTGCCGTAACCCAAGGAATGCCGCCGGCGTCAGAGTCACCAGGGCCATCAGGTCGAGAGCGGAAGCGGAATTCATCATGGGTCAATTCGCCGTCGGTCTATCGCCTTCGGGTAGGCCGCACCATGCCCCTGTCTCGATGCGGAAGCAAGCCCGAACCCAAGCCCGCAGCAGCCGTGCGCGCAGGACATTGTTGGCAGAGCCGCCGTGCGGCACTAATGTCCATCGTAACTTGCGGGGGCGAACATCCTCCCGAACGAAAACGTGCTGCAAGGGTCGTCGATTGAGCGGAACCATCGCCCTCATCGTCGGTGCCGGACGAGGTCATCGGTTCGGCGGCGACGTGCCGAAACAGTATTGCGCGCTCGACGGTGAGCCTGTGCTGCGCCATACCCTTCGCGCGTTCACCGACCATCCCGGGATCGACCATGTCCAGCCGGTCATCCATCCTGACGACATCGAACTCTACCGCACCGCCGCAGCCGGGCTCGACATACGCGAGCCGGTGTGGGGCGGCGCATCGCGACAGGATTCGGTCCGCCTAGGTCTCGAACACATCGCCGGACTAGGTCCGGATCTGGTGTTGGTCCACGATGCAGCCCGCCCGTTCGTGTCCGGCGCGGTGATCTCACGGGTTTTGACGGCGCTCGAAAGCCATGGCGGCGCCATCCCCGCGCTCGCCGTCACCGACACGCTGAAACACGCTGGTGACGCCGGCAGGATCGACGCGACGGTCCCGCGCGACGGTCTTTGGCGCGCGCAAACACCGCAGGGGTTTCGCTTCGCGGAGCTTTTGGCAGCACACCATGCCGCCGCCGGCGAAGCGCTCACCGACGATGCCGCCGTCGCCGAGCGCCATGGTCTCTCGGTTGTCATCATCGACGGAAGCGAGGAAAACGTGAAAATCACCACGGCCGCCGATCTCGACAAGGCGCAATCGCGGAATTTCCGCTTCCAAACCGGCATGGGCTTCGATGTGCATGCCTTCGGTGACGGCGACCATGTTCAGCTCTGCGGCCATCGCATTGCACACGACCATGGGCTGGTCGGCCATTCCGACGCCGATGTCGGGCTTCATGCCGTCACCGACGCGGTGTTGGGTGCCATCGCCGCCGGCGATATCGGCGACCACTTCCCGCCTTCCGATCCGCGTTGGAAAGGTGCTCCTTCGGAGATATTCCTCACCCATGCCGCGGGTTTGGTTGCCGAAAAAGGCGGCGAAATCGTCAACGTCGATGTGACGCTGATCTGCGAATTCCCGAAAATCGGACCTCACCGTGCCGCAATGCGTGAATGCCTGGCCGAAATTCTCGGAATCGATCAGGAACGTGTCAGCATCAAAGCTACAACTACGGAAAGGCTCGGATTTACGGGTCGCGGTGAAGGGATCGCGGCACAAGCGATCACGTGTGTGCGCTTAACAGACGCATCGGCCCGTTAGGAATTGCGATGACATGGGAACCGGTTAATATTGTCGCAAAGATTTTGACAGGGAATCCCCAAAATCGGGGTTCACGACCGCTAGAATTGCTGGTCTGACGGGCTAATCAACAAACTCGACTTCACCAATGTTGACGTCTTGATCGTAGACAACGATCTGAACACGCGGCAAAGCGTCAAAAAC
>JAYOXJ010000226.1:0-3356 GCA_038152725.1 Rhodospirillaceae bacterium | reverse complement strand
GCCGAAATCTCGGTAACGTGCGGGAAATACTTGGGAAATCGATGCCCGATTTGCTGATTTGCTCGTGTGACCTGCCCGATGGCGATTTTCTCAGCTATATCCGCGAAATCCGCCAGGGGACTGCAGGCAACAACCCTTTCCTGCCGATCATCACGCTGGTCGAGACACCGACGCCGGAACTGGTGTCGCGAATTATCGAGTCCGGCACCGATACGGTGATCGCCAAGCCGATCTCGACCGCGCAATTGCTCGACCGTATCGACGACATCATCGAAGCCCGCAAGAAATTCGTCGTATCCGACAGCTATATCGGCCCGATGCGGCGCAAAGACCAGGCGCTGCGCGGCGTCGAGCCTCCGAACTTGCTGCGCGCCAAGGCCGAGGGCCAGAAGCTCAGCTTTGCCGAGGTCGAAGCCATGATCTCGGGCGCACTCGGTAAGATGAAGTCGCTCAAAATCGATGTCCTGGGCACGCAGATTTCCTCGCACATCACCAACCTGGTGCCGATGCTGGAGCGTTCCGGGCGCCTAGACCCGACCATCCGCCAGGAGTTGCTCGGCCTACTCGACATCACCGACAATTCCAAGGAAAAGCTAGCCGGCACCGCATATGAACATGTCGTCGAACTCTGCGATTCCATCGGAAACGTTGCCAGCGCCATCCTGGCCGCCCGCGGCGGCGTGCCGGACCCACGCGACATCAAGTTGCTGAAACCGCTCTCTCAGGCGGTGCAAGCCTGTTTCAGCGGCGCCATCACCAACGCCCAGCAGGTATCAGCCATCGTTCGCCAGATTGGCGCCCGCTGAACGCTCTCCCCGCCTAGACCGGGCCGGTCTCTGCCTCCAGCCACGCCAGGAAATCGGGATTGCCGTCGACGATCGGCAGCGCCACCACGCAGGGGCACTCGTAATCGTGTATCGCCTTGATTTTGTCGGTCAGCGCCGGCACCAGACCGCGTCTCGACTTCAGCACCAGAGCGGCCTCCGGCGAACTCTCGACCTTGCCTTCCCACCAGTAGATCGCTTTTGTAGCGCCGAGCACATTGGCGCATGCCGCAAGCCTGGCCTCGACCACGGCCCGGCCGATGGCTTCGGCATCGGCGATATTCGCTGCGGTGACATAGACCCAAACCGCGTCCATGAACGCCTCCTTTGCACGTGCCGCCGTCGTTACGGCAGGCTTGGTCCCGGCGACAATCTAACGTAACATGTCGCAGCGTGCCATCGAGGGTATGGCGTTACAGGAGCGGAACGGTGGACAGTTCTCCCCGAAATGACAATCCGGCCCCGATCGTCGAGCGCCCCCCGCAAACGGCGCGCAATCCGCAACCGACGGAAAACCAGCTCAGCTGGATGCGGCGCGGTCTGGCCCAGCCGGGCGGCAAGCTGCCGCTGTTCGACGACAACGGCCAAAAGATCAGCGAACGCACGGTGCGCAGCTGTCTCGAGCATGGCTGGGTGGAACCCTGGTTCGCCAACCCGGTGAAGCCGGACTGGATCATCTGCAAGCTCACCGAAGCGGGCCGGCGTCTGTTCGCCGACAGCTGAACTACGTTCGCAGTTGTTGTCGTGACGGAACCGAAACCAACGCCCCCGACCACGATCATGGTTTGCATCAATCGGCGGTTCCGCGCCGACGAGGCGTCCTGCGCCAAGCGCGGCAGCGAGGCCCTCGCCGAAGCCCTGGAAACGGGGATTCGGGAGCGCCGCATCGCCATCAAGCTGGAACGCAGTATCTGCATGGGCCATTGCCAAACCGGCCCGACGGTGCGTCTGGCACCGGGCGGACGCTTCTTCCATGGCCCAGCATTATCCGAAGTACCTGATATTCTTGACGAATTGGAAGCGCTTTGCGGAATTCGCGAGGCGCAAGCGCCCGAACCGCCGGTCCATCTGCTCGGTTCCTAAATAAAAAAATTACTTAATTTTTCGTACCTGTGATTGTCATCACATCCGCGTCCATGGGGGTGTGAGAGGATGACTGCGTTGGATGAATTTCAATTCGTTGAAATTCCTCCCTTCCCTCAAGAGCACAAACTGAAGCCGGCCTTTCGAGGCCGACTTTTTTTGCCTGCGCCTCGCCGTTGACAACGCTAGCTACGGCCTGCACTTTCCGGTCCATGGCCGAACGCCCAGAGAACCGCCCGATTCGTGTCGGCGTACACGGGATCGGGGATCACGCCGAGCGGACCGTCCTGCCGGCCGTCGCAGCCGCAGCCGGGCTCGAGTTGGCCGGTATATCCACGCGCAATGCCGACAAACGCGGCGCCATGACGGCGAAATGGACCTGTCCTGGCTGGGCGAGCCTCGCCGAGATGTTGAGCGACGTAGAATTGGACGCGGTTTTCGTCGCGTCCCCCATCGGGTGCCATTTCGAGGACGGCCGGCAGGTCTTAGCGGCCGGCGTGCATCTGTGGTCGGAAAAGTCCTTCACGCGCGACGTCGCCGAGGCCGAGAATATGCTCGATCTTGCCGCAGAGCGCGATCTTGCCGTTTGCGTCTCGTTGGCACCGGCGTATCACAGCCAATTCCAGGCGATGCACCGGCTGATTTCCACCGGCGCCATCGGCCGGCTGCGCGACATGACGGGACACTTCGGCTTTCCCCACGTGGCGCGGGAGCGCCCGCTTTACGACCCCGCCTTGGGCGGTGGCGCGTTGCGGGACATTGGCTACTACCCGATCACCATCCTGAGCGAACTGGCGGGCGAAATGCCGAGCGTTGCCGGCGCGCGCCTTGCCGCCGACGCCGGTTACCATGTCGACACCGAAGGCGCGGCGCTGCTCGCCTTCCCGTCCGGGGTCCAGGCGACCGCCGAATGGGGCTACGGGCGCGATTACATCAACGAACTGACGATCGTCGGTGAGACCGGGACGATTCTGGCGAAACCGGCGTTCTCCAAACCCGGGCATCTTGAGGTGCGCCTCGACATCCGCCGCCAGAACGCCATTGAAAACGTGCCGCTCGAGCCCTGCAACCAGTTCGTCGAGATGCTCGGCGCCTTCGCCCGGGCGACGGCAACGGCAGATGGGCGCCGCGGATACCGGACCAAGGCGCTTGATCATCAACGGCTGTTGGCACAAGTTGCCGCCGCCGCGGATGACAACGCGGCAGGTTGAAGGGTTGAGCATGGTTCAGGACCAATCCCGGAATGTCCTGGTGACCGGCGGCGCCGGTTATATCGGCAGCCATGCCGTGTTGGCACTGCTCGATGCAGGTTACCGTCCGGTTGTCATCGACGATCTGTCGACTGGCGTGCGCGAACTGGTACCGGCTGAGATCCCCCTGATCGTCGGGGGCGTCGCCGCCGCGGGCGCGGCGCTGGGCGGGGGTCGCCTGGCGCGGCGCGGGGGCCCC
>JAYOXJ010000225.1:5364-6227 GCA_038152725.1 Rhodospirillaceae bacterium | reverse complement strand
CGATCCTCCGTTCCATAGCATAGACGGTGGACCAATTCTGTGGGGGAGGATCAATGCGCGCCATGGGCGGAACTTTCGATTTCTCGCTGGTGACAGCGATCTGCGATCAGATGTATCGACTAGTTTCCGAACTGGACGAGATCGAGCGCGACCGGCTGGCCGCGCTCAAGGTCCACTACGATGCCCTCAAGCTGGTCGTCGCCGAGGATCTCCGGGGCGACGGCGGCGAGCGCGGACAAGCGATCCTGATCGGATTGCGCCAGGTCTACGCAAAGTATGCGTGAAGCTTTTTAGCCGGTCCGCGATCCGGCGTCAGAACTTGTAGCCGTAGCGGATACCGATATTTTCCAGGCCCTCGTTGAGGACCACGTCTTGGCGGCCGTTGGCGGTGCCGTCCGGTGTATTGCGCTCGCACAGGCTGGCGTTCGAACTGTGGTCGAAGTGCAGCATGATGGCGTGGTGTTTGCCGAAGCGGTAGCCGGCCTCAATGCCTTCGCGGAACAGGAAGCGGCAGCCGAGCGACTTCTCGGTCTGGCCGTCCTTGTCGCCGTAGAGGCGGCCGTCGTGGGCCATGCCGCCCAAGCTGAAGCCGGCGAACCAGTTGCCCCAGAACGACCATTCCCAGGTCAGCCCGGCATAGATTTGGCTGGTGTGGCCGCCGGTGTTGTAGTGGCCGCCGATGTGCGGGCGTGGCGACCAGATGTAGGAGAAAAATTTGGGCGAGGCGAACAGCAACTCGCCGTTGATGTCGACGCCGCCTTCCTCGTGCGCGGAGAACGGACCGTAATCGTGGGCGAGCACGCCGCCCCGGATTTCCGAGAACATGTCCTTCCAGGTCCAACCCGAAGACGCCTCCATCGGCG
>JAYOXJ010000225.1:0-5354 GCA_038152725.1 Rhodospirillaceae bacterium | reverse complement strand
CGCTCGAAGACGGTGACGAGGTCGAATAGGCCGCCGGCGCGGTACGCTGCGGCATGCGTGCCGGTGACGTGGGCGCGGGTTTCACCACCGGGGTCGGAGCCGCGGACGGGGGCACCGGCTGGAAGTTGCCGGCGAAGGGATGCGGCTGGTTCAACATGCTGTCCATGTTGTAGAGCCCGCCCCAGGTCTGCGCCTGAGCGGCCGGCATCATGGCGAAAACGAACATCGCCGCGACGATAGCCGCGAGGCGGGCGCAGAAGGCGCCGAATGGCGTTCCGATAGCGGTCATGCCGGTCTCGTTCCCTGGGTCCCCGGATCTTCTCCGGATATTTATAAGCGACCAGTAAACGTGAACTTTCGGCCCGGCGCAAGGTCTTGTTTCGTAAGCCTATTCCGCCGCCAGCCGGACGCCGGCGCCCTTCAGCACCATGGTTCGGTTGAGCAGCTTGACGCAGGCGTAGACGGCGGCGGTCGACGGCGCCGGCGTCTCGGTCATCTGGCAGATTTCCAGCACCGCGCCGATCAACGCCTCAATTTCGAGCGAGCGGCCGCCCTCGACGTCCTGCAGCATCGAGGTCTTGTGCGCGCCGACGCTCTCGGCGCCGGCGATGCGTTTCTCGATGGTGTGACGGAACTGAACGCCGAGTTTCTCGGCCGCCGCCTGGGCCTCCGCCATCATCGCGGCGGCGAGTGCGCGCGTCTCGGGGAAGCGGCAGATGTCCTCTAGGGTCGCGTGGGTGAGCGCGCTGATCGGGTTGAACGAGAGATTGCCCCAGGCCTTGAGCCAGATTTCCGAGCGGATGTCGTCGAGTACGCGGGGGCGGAAACCAGCCTCGACGAAAAGGTCGTGCAGTGTCTGCGCGCGTTCTGTGGCCTGGCCGGACAGTTCGCCGACCGGGAAGCGGTCGCCCTCGACATGGTGGATGACGCCGGGCTCGGTCACGGCGGCGGCCGGGTAGACGACGCAACCGATGATCTTGTCGGACGGGACGTACTTGCCGAGCGTGCCGTCCGGGTCGAGCGTCTCAAGGCGCCGACCGTCGTAAGGTCCGCCGAGATTGTGGAAGTACCACCACGGAATGCCGTTCTGCACGGTGACGATCATGGTCTCCGGTCCGACGACGCTGTCGAGCTGGCGCGCCACCTGTTCGAGGTAGTGCGCCTTCAGCGCCAAGATGACGAGATCGTGCTTGCCGAGCGCCGTCACGTCGTCGGTGGCCGTGGCGATCTTGGCGACGTGTTCCGATCCATCCTCCCAGATCAGCTTCAGTCCGTTCTTCTTGATCGCCGCGAGATGCGCGCCCTGGTCGACGACGCTGACCTCGTTGCCGGCCAATGCCAGCTTTGCGCCCATGAGCCCACCAATGGCCCCGGCGCCGATTACGCAGATCTTCATGGCTTCCTCCCCGCCAATTTTAAGACGCCATTATGCCACGGAATCGCGCCCTGCGGGCATGTTCCGTCCGCTCACAAGTGCGTGTCCCGGCGCGATAAGGCGCGGCGGGCCGCATTTCCATCATGCGGTTGTCGGGAAAGGCGGATATGGTACAAACAAAACCAATGAGCGAATGATCCGCTGAGGGAAGCGAATTGGCTAAGAACCTGGCCGGTAAAACCTTCGAGGTGCAGACCTTCGACGGTGAGCGCTGGTATTCCGCCGACATCCACGACGGGCGCTCCGCGGCGTTGAAGCAGGCGGACGAAATGCTCGGCTCTGGTCATTTCGTCGGCGTTAAGGTTATCGCGGAAAGCGAGCGCAGCGGCACCGAGACGGTTTTCGAGCAGGTCCTCGACAACGTCCCCGGCAAGACCATCCAGATTGTTCCGGTCCAGGAAGCGCCGCTCTGCGGGACGCTTGAGGATTATTACGGGTTTCCCGCGCGCAAGACCGCCGGACGGGTGTTGCGCGCCTATCTCGACGACCAGACCGTCACCGCGCTCGAGCTCGCCTTCGATGCATCGCGGCTGATGATGCTGGAGCGCGACGACCGGCTGTTTCCGCAGGCGGTGCGCTGCATCGCCGGATTGCATGCCAAGCGCAGTGGCGAGAAGCCGGCCGTTCACTCAGAACGCATCTACGCCGCTTTCGAGGAGATCAAGGCGGTCGCGCGCGAAACCGACGCGGCTGATTTCGTCGCCACGCTGCTTGCCGACGGCGGCCTCGAGGCGGCGCTCGGCCAGGTCAACACGTCGATGTCGAAAGGCAAACGCAACCGCGCCATTCGGTTTGCGCTGGCGCGCTACCTGGCCAAGGGCGGCGACTGGAACGACAAGCTCGAGCTGGTCGTCAAGCTGGGCCAGAGGGAAGGGCAGGCGTCGGAGGCGGCGCGTGGCTATCTGGACGAAGTCCTGGCGGAAATTCTCGATGGCGCCCAGGCAATCCGAGAGTTGCTCGGCGGCCAGCCCGATCTTGCCAGCGCCTGCCATGCCATGATCCGTCTTGCCGTCGGCCGCTGCCCGGTGCCACGCAATCCGATCTCCTGCATCGAAGGCGTCAACGGGCTGTTCTCCGGTTTCGACCTGCCGCTGGCACAAGCCGCGATCTACAACCGCCTGGCGCGGGAACTCGGCGGCATCCGCGCGCTCACCCGCGAGGGGCCGGAGCGCGACCGCGACGTGTTCGTGACCCTGGTGCGCGACCTGGTCGAACTGGCCGGCCTCGCCGGCGGTCCGGCTGTCGCCGAGGCGGCGGTGCGCCGCGCGCGGCTGGTGCTGGGCGTCAATGAGGATCTGTCGTTGGGCGAGGCCATTTCGCGCGTGCTCGACCTCCTGCCGCACAGGGCGGTGCGTTTGGGTTTCCTGCTCGATCTCGTGGTATCTCCGAGCGGCCAGGAAAACCAGACCATCGTTTTCGGTTTCGTCGGGCGCATCGTAAGCCAGATGACGTCGATAGCGTCGTTCCTGCCGCCGGGATCGAGCGCAGCACTCTTGCACGACACCGTCGAGGCGCTGCGCCGGCGTCTCGATTCCGACGGGCTGCCCGAGGCCTGGCGCAAGGGCATCGGCGACGCACTGAAATCGGTCAGCGCGAAGGGCGCCGGCAAGGGCACGATGAAGGCCGCCGCCCAGAAATCCGCCTACAAACTCGATGAAGAGACGCGAAGGATCATTGCCATGACTCCGGACCAAGAGAACGTTGCCAAGGGCCAAGTCCTGTTCGAGGAGGGCGATGCCGGCGATCAGGCCTATCTGATCAAGGAGGGCGAGGTCGAAATCGTCCGCCAGATCGGCAATACCGAACACATACTGGCGCGCCTCGGGCGCGGCGACATCTTCGGCGAGATGGCGCTGATCGACAACCAGCCGCGGATGGCCACCGCGCGCGTCGCCGCCGACGCGGAACTGGCCATCATCACCCGCGAGAACATCGAGGCCCGGCTCAGCCGCCTGGCCCAGTCCGACATGGTCGTCCGCCGGCTGATCGACGTTTTCGTCACCCGGATCCGCGGTGAAGCCCGCCTGCATGAGTAGACCATCTTGAACCCACTCGAATTGCCGGTCTCAACGCTGGCTGTCATCGCGCTCGCATTCTTTCTCGGCTCCACGGTGAAAGGCGCGCTCGGCGCCGGCATTCCCGCCGTCGGCATGCCGATCATGGTGATGGTCATCGAACCCGCCCTCGCGGCATCGCTGTTCGTCGTGCCGGTGGCGCTCTCCAACGTCTGGCAAATCTGGCAGGCCGGCCACTACCGCGAGGCGATCCGGCGGTTCTGGCCTTTCCTGGTGACGTTGATGATCGGGGTTTGGCTCGGTGTCGGCCTGCTGACAACTGTGGCGCCGAAACTGCTGGCGCTGGCGCTCGGCTGTGTCGTGGTGGCGACGACGCTAGCGCAGATGTTCGTGCGCGAGATCAGAGGGCTGCGCGGCCGCGCCGGCTTCGTGCATCCGATCGGCGGCTTTCTGCTCGGCATCTGCGGCGGTGCTACCGGCCAGTTCGCGCCGACCATCGTCTATTTCGCCGCATTGCGGCTCGACAAGGACCTTTTCGTCACGCAGTTGGCGCTGGTCGCGTCGTGCGGTTCGCTGGCGCTCTATACCCGCCTCATCGTCGAGGGCCGGCTGCACTTCCCGCAATTGGAACTCTCGACCTACGCGCTGCTGCCGACCGCCATTGGCCTCACCATCGGTTTCTGGTCGCGAAAGCGTATGTCGGAAATGGTGTTCCGGCGCGCGGTGTGGACCGGGTTGCTGCTGCTTGGCTCGGCGCTGATCCTGCGCGGGCTCGGCGTCTTCGCCTGATCCGATCTAGCGGCCCCAGGGAAAGACCTTCTTCGGCGGCAGGTTGCCGTCGGCCGGCAGGCGCTCGTCGCCGGCATGGATGGCCTCGGCGATGCGCAGACCCTCGTTCCATTTGACCATGCGTTCGGAGCGGCTGAACGATCCGACCTTGAGCTGATGCATGCCCCAGCCGACGCCCAGGTGCACGATGGTGGCGTCCTCGGTCTCGCCGGACCGGGCCGAGACGATGGCGCCGTAGCCGACTTTGCGCGCCGCTTCCAGCGCCGCCAGGGTCTCGGTGATGGTGCCGGCCTGGTTCGGCTTGATCAGCACCGCGTTGCAGGCCCTGCGCTTGGCAGCCTGGCGCACGCGGTTCGCATTGGTGACGAGGAAATCGTCGCCGACCACCTGGACGCGTTTGCCGACCGCCCAGGTGAAGCGCTCCAGGCCTTCCGGGTCGTCCTCGGCCAAGGGGTCCTCGATGGAAACGATCGGGTAGCGCTCGACCCAGTCGACCAGCATGCCCGACAGCGCGTCGCTGTCGAGTTTGCGGCTGTCGCGGGCCAGGGTGTAGCGCCGGCCCTTGCCGAACTCCGACGATGCGATGTCGAGCGAGATGGCGACGTCTTGGCCGGGGGTCAGGCCGGCGCGCTCGATGGCGCGAACCAGAGACTCGAGCGCTTCCTCGTTGCTGTCGAAGGCCGGCCAGAAGCCGCCCTCGTCGGCGACGCCCTGCAGCCGGCCAGCCTCTTCCATGATCAATCCGGCGTGGCGATAGACCTCGGCCGTCCATTCCAGCGCCTGGGCGTAGCTCCGGGCGCCGACGGCCATGACCATGAAGTCCTGCACGTCGACGCGCCGGGCGGCATGGGCGCCGCCACCGAAGATCTGAATTTCCGGAAGCGGCAAAGTATCGGCTTTGCTAAGCCCCAAGAAGATGCCGAGGTGCTGCCAGAGCGGCAGCTTCTCCGCCGCCGCCGCGGCATGGAGCGCCGCCATGGAGGTGGCGATGATGGCGTTGGCGCCGAGGCGCGCGCGGTTCTCGGTGCCGTCGAGTTCGATCATGCGCCCATCGAGCGCGGCCTGGTCACGCACGTCCATGCCCTTCAAGGCCGGTGCGATCTCGGTATTCACGG
>JAYOXJ010000224.1:0-6257 GCA_038152725.1 Rhodospirillaceae bacterium | reverse complement strand
GCGATGCCGGCAAGGGCTTCGCCGTGGTCGCCTCCGAGGTCAAGAACCTGGCCAATCAGACCGCCAAGGCGACCGAGGAGATCGGCACCCAGATCAACGGCATCCAGGGCGCCACCCAGGACGCGGTCAAGGCGATCCGCGAGATCAGTGCGGTGATTGCCGAAATCAATCAGACCAGTTCCACCGTGGCCGCCGCGGTCGAGGAACAGGGAGCGGCAACGCAGGAGATCGCGCGCAACGTCGAGCAGGCCGCTCAGGGCACCTCGACGGTGGCCGAAAGCATCGCGTCGGTGAGCCAGGCGGCGGCAGCCTCCGGCGAGGCGGCGCAGCAAATCCTGGGTTCGTCCGAGAACCTCGGCACTCAGTCGAGCGATCTCAATACCGAGGTCGACCGCTTCCTCAAGGAGGTCCGCCAGGTCTGACCCTGAAAAGGGTGATCGGCGTCGGCCGCTGACGGCGGAATACTGGCGTCAGCGGTCGGCCGTGCGCGCTTCCATGATCTCGGCGACGGTTCTCGCTTCGGCGTCACCGAGACCGCGCAACCCCTCGATTGCGCCCTTGGCATCGACGGGCTTGCGGTTCTGGCTCATCTTCCACTTGCCCTCCATGCGTTCGATCGGCATTTCGAAGGCGACGATGCCCTTGGTCATACCGCGCATGATTTCCGTGTCCGACTTGTCCATCGACCAGTTGCCGGTGGCGTCCGACTCGTAGGTGCCGACCAGCCGCGCCAGCAGCGCCAGCACGGCGTCCGTATCGTCGATGATGCGGGGCCGGCCGTACACGTGGACGGCGGCATAATTCCAGGTCGGCACCATGTTGGCGCTCTCGTACCAGCTCGGTGAGATGTAGGCATGCGGGCCGGAGAAGATCGCCAAAGCCTCGGTCGTGCCGTCAAACGACTTCCAGTGGTCGTTGGCGCGCGCGACGTGGCCGAGCAGACGCCCAGGCGTCCCCGCGTCCTGGTCGAGCAACAACGGCAGATGCGTCGCCGCGGGGCGGCCGTCGACGGTCGTGACCAGTGCCGCGAAACTGGCGGCGCGCATCAGCGAGGCGAGTTCCGCCGCGTCATCCTCGGCGAAAATGGCAGGCACGTACATTTGGGTATCTCCCCGGTTTCACGAGCTGCGGGAGACTATGGGAAATATGGCCCTTTCGAAAGGTCCATTAACTACGATTGAATAGAGCCAATTGCGCCGTTACGCGCCCTTGAATTGCGGCGGGCGCTTTTCCATGAAGGCGCGGATGCCTTCCTCGCCGTCGGTACTCTTGTTGATCGCCTCGACCTGCGCACGGGCGGTACCGGCGCGTTCGCTTGGGCCCTTGGCGATGGTTTCGCCGACGAAGCGCTTCAGCATGCGCGACGGCAGCGGCGCTTGTGCGGCGATGCGGGTGGCGTAGTCCATGGCCGCCTCGATGAGTTCGTCCGCCTTGACCAGCTTGTTGACGTAGCCGACCTCGTAGGCGCGTTGGGCGGTGATGGCATCGCCGGTAAGCAGCAGGTCCATGGCGATCTTGTGCGGGATGCGCGCCGCCAGGGTTGAGATCAAGCCGCCGGAAAAGCCGATCTTCACCTCCGGGTAGGAGAACATGGCATCTTCGGCGCAAACCAGGATATCGGCCATGGTGGTCAGCACCATGCCGCCGCCGACGCACCAGCCCTGCACCGCGGCGACGACGGGCTTGTCGACGGCGACGCCGACGCCCGGAATGCCACGGTAGAGATCGTGCGGAATAGCCTTGAGATCGGCACCGGCGGAGAACGCGCGGCCCTCGCCGCGAAGCACCGCGACGCGGGCATCGTCATCGGCCATGAAGCGCTGCCAGGCGGCTTCTAATCCTGCGACGATATCGGCATCGAGCCGGTTCATGCGCTCCGCCCGGTTCATGGCGATGACCGCGACTTGGTCGGCACAGGAATAGGTGACGGCGTCGTTCATCGTGCGGCTGAAGGGGCTTCGTTCCGGCTTACATGCGCCGGAACAAGGCTTCCTTGATCGAACCGATGGCCTTGCCCGGGTTCAGGCTCTTCGGGCAGGTGCTGGTGCAGTTCATGATGGTGTGGCAGCGATAGAGCCGGAATGGATCGTTCAGGTTGTCGAGCCGTTTGCCGGTCGCTTCGTCGCGCGAGTCGGCAATCCAGCGGTAGGCCTGCAGCAGGATCGCCGGGCCGAGGTAGCGGTCGCCGTTCCACCAGTAGCTCGGGCAGCTGGTCTGGCAGCAGAAACAAAGGATGCATTCCCAGAGTCCGTCGAGTTTCTCGCGCTCCTCGACGCTCTGCAGCCGCTCGCGGTTGGGGGCCGGGGTCTCGGCCTGCAGCCAGGGCTCGATCGAGCGGTACTGGGCATAGGGCACGTTGAGATCGCAGACCAGGTCCTTGATCACCGGCATGTGCGGCAGTGGGTAGACCTTGACGTCGCCCTGAATATCGCTGATCGACTTGGTACATGCCAGCGTGTTGGTGCCGTCGATGTTGAAAGCGCACGATCCACACACACCCTCGCGGCAGGACCGGCGGAAGGTCAGCGTCGGGTCCATCTCGTTCTTGATCTTGATCAGCGCATCCAGCACCATCGGCCCGCAGGTATCGAGATCGACCTCGAAGGTATCGAGGCGCGGGTTCTGACCGGAGTCGGGATCGAACCGGTAAATCTTGAACTTGCGCACGTTCTGCGCGCCGGACGGTGCGGCGAAGGTCTTGCCGGTGCCGACGGTGGAGTTCGCGGGAAGGGTGAGTTCAACCATGCTGCCGTTCCCCTAGTAGACCCGTTCCTTGGGTTCGATGTACTTGACCTCGTCGGTCATGGTGTAGGTATGCACCGGACGATAGTCGATGGTGACCTTGCCGTTGGCGTCGATCCATCCGAGCGTGTGCTTCATCCAGGTCTGGTCGTCGCGCTGGGCGAAATTTTCGTGCGCGTGGGCGCCGCGGCTCTCCTTGCGGGCCTCGGCCGAATGCATGGTGATCTTGGCGTTGATCATCAGGTTTTCGAGTTCCAGCGTCTCCACCAGGTCCGAGTTCCAGATCATCGAGCGATCCGAAACGCTGATGTCGGCCATGCCGTCCCAAACCTCGTCGATCAGCCGGACACCTTCCGAGAGCACCTCCGAGGTGCGGAAGACGGCAGCGTTGTTCTGCATGGCGCGCTGCATGCGGAGCCTGAGCTCGCTGGTCTTGGTGCCACCCGAGGCATGACGCTTCTTGTCGAGGCGGTCCAGTGCCTCGTCGGCGCAGCCGTCGCGGAACGGGCGCAGCGGCGTCCCCGGCTTGATCAGCTTGGCGGCCTGAATGCCGGCGGACCGGCCGAACACGACCAGATCGAGCAGCGAGTTGGTGCCGAGCCGGTTGGCGCCGTGTACCGAGGCAGAGGCGCATTCGCCGACCGCCATCAGGCCCGGCGCGATGGCGTCCGGGCTGTCCTTGGTCGGCGCCAGCGCTTCGGTGTGATAGTTGGTCGGCACGCCGCCCATGTTGTAGTGCACCGTCGGCAGCACCGGGATCGGTTCCTTGGTGCAGTCGACGCCGGCGAAGATCTTGGCCGACTCGGTGATGCCCGGCAGGCGCTTGGCCAACACGTCGGCACCGAGATGCTCCAGGTGCAGGAAGATGTGGTCCTTGTCGGGGCCGACGCCGCGGCCCTCGCGGATCTCGATGGTCATGGCGCGGCTGACGACGTCGCGGCTGGCCAAATCCTTGGCGGTCGGCGCGTAGCGCTCCATGAAGCGTTCGCCTTCCGAATTGGTCAGGTAGCCGCCTTCGCCGCGGGCACCTTCGGTGATCAGGCAGCCCGAACCGTAAATGCCGGTCGGGTGGAACTGCACGAACTCGAGGTCCTGCAGGGGCAGGCCGGCCCTGGCTGCCATGCCGTTGCCGTCGCCGGTACAGGTGTGAGCCGAGGTGCACGAGAAGTAGGAGCGGCCGTAACCGCCGGTGGCGAGCACCACCAGATGGCCGCGGAAGACGTGGATGGTGCCGTCGTCCAGGTTCCACGCGACGACGCCCTCGCAGGTGCCGTCGGCACCCATGATCAGGTCGAGCGCGAAGTACTCGACGTAGAACTCGGCGTTATGCTTGAGCGACTGCTGATAGAGGGTATGCAGCATGGCGTGGCCGGTACGGTCGGCGGCAGCGCAGGCGCGCTGCACCGGGGCCTCACCGAAATTGCGCATGTGGCCGCCGAACGGTCGCTGGTAGATCTTGCCCTCGTCGGTGCGCGAGAACGGCATGCCGTAGTGTTCGAGCTCGATGATCGACGGCACCGCTTCGCGGCACATGTATTCGATTGCGTCCTGGTCGCCGAGCCAGTCTGCACCCTTGACGGTGTCGTACATGTGCCATTCCCAGTGATCCTCGGCCATGTTTCCGAGCGCCGCCGAGATGCCGCCCTGGGCGGCGACGGTATGGCTTCGGGTCGGGAACACCTTGGTGATGCAGGCCGTCTTCAGGCCCGCTTCGGCCATGCCCAGCGTCGCACGCAGCCCGGCGCCGCCGGCGCCGACGACCACGACTTCGTATTTGTGGTCGATGATTTCGTAAGCCTTGGTCATCGGGCGTCAGCCTCCGAAGGTCAGCCGCAGCACGGCGAAGATGCAGGATGCGCCCATCAGCAGGGCGAGGAATTTGATGACGATGATCGACGTCACTTTGACGGTCTCGTTGTGCACGTAGTCCTCGACGACCACCTGCAAACCGAGCTGGGCATGATGGAACATGGCCACCGTCAGCAAGATCAGCAGCACCGGATTGCCGTGCATGCCGACCCAGGCTTTCATCGCCGCCAAATCGGCGCCGATCAGTCCGACCGCCGAGAACACGAACCACAGTGCCAACGGTACCAGCGCGAGGCCGGTCAGGCGCTGCCCCCACCAGTGGTGCACGCCTTCGTTGGACGAACCGAGGCCGCGTGCGCGGCCGAGATGCGAACGCATTTCCATGGCTCAGCCTCCCACCGTGTATGCAAGGACCAGGGTCAGCACGGTCATGCCACCGGCGAAGAGCACAACCAGCCAGCCGCTGACGCGCAGTTTGTCCAACCCGAAGCCCCAGCCGGCGTCCCAGGCGAGATGACGCACGCCGTTGGCCAGGTGGTAGAACAGCGAAAAGGTGAAGCCCCACAGTACGAGTTGGCCGAACCACGAACCCATCACCGACTGGGCCGTGGCGAATTTAGCTTCGCCGTAGGTAGCCGAGATCAGCCAATACGAAAACAGCAGGGTCCCCGCCGACAGCGCAACTCCGGTGGCCCGGTGCAGGATCGACAGGTTGGCTGTCATCGGCAGGCGGTAGACTTGGAGATGCGGCGACAACGGTCTTTTCGAGTTTGCCATGGTCGAGCCTCGCGTTCGGAATCGGGTTGCCACCCGGGAGAGTGGCACGTTTTCCATACCTAATGGGAGGTCGCGGGGGTGTCAATCTTCGCACGCGCGAAAGGCCGCACGCATTGCGTGGAATATTGTATACCAAAACCGATTGAATTTACTGACGAAGTTCTAGTTGCGGGGCGATGCGGCGGCACGGAAAATCGCCTGCTTCGATGGGGTCGCGTGACGGTGCTTCATGCACTCCGGCGGCGTGTCGATAACCGCATGGAAGCAAACGGATTTTTCCGGGTTGTGGATAATCCGTGGGGAAACCTGTGGGCCGCGTGTGGGAATGCTGCCCGATTATGCACAAGATTCTGCGGTTACCCCCGCCTTTCAAAGTTGTCGCTGAAAAGTCTTTGCCGCAAGCTCAGGGTGCATGCGAAGGCGCTTGATCGGTGCCGAAGGTATGGCGAGGCGGGGGGCGACCCCCGGCGGACCGTGCGGGAGGCGCCGGCGTGCGGAAGCTGCGGTTTCGGCCGTGGCGGAAGTACGAGCGAAGCCTGCGCGAAGCGGGCGGCGGATTTCGATCCGTCATCTGCGTAGCCAGGTCAGCGGCAGCGGCTTTCACCGTCATGCGGGTCCTGGGGACGAGGGCCAATCCCGTTCGGGTTTGGTTCTCGTCATGCCCCGGAAAGTCGAGGCGGCCGGCAACGGACGTCTGGATGGACCGAGCGGCCGGACCCGAGCGTGACGGCGAACAGCCAAGCCGGGGTTTGCACGCAAAAGGCGCCGGCGACGGCGCCCGGAGCGGACAAGCTCCACCCGTTGTCACTGTTGAATGATCTCTGCCCAGGGTGCGTTCAACGAGGATCGGGTGCAGTGCTGAAACGCTTTTGTCTGCACGGAGCCTGGCCGGCTCCAAGAGGTGTCAGGGTGCGTTGTCTCGGCGGCGC
>JAYOXJ010000223.1:0-6338 GCA_038152725.1 Rhodospirillaceae bacterium | reverse complement strand
CGCGGCGCGTGGTGCCGCCCGACTTGATGGCGCCGGCGGCGCGGTCGCCGATCTTGAGGAAGCTCATCAGGCCCGACGACTTGCCGCCGCCGGAGAGCGGCTCGTTCTCGCCACGCAGCGCCGAGAAGTTGGAGCCGGTGCCGGAACCGTATTTGAAGAGACGCGCTTCACGCACCCAGAGGTCCATGATGCCGCCTTCGTTGACCAGGTCGTCGGCGACGCTCTGGATGAAGCAGGCATGGGGCTGCGGGTGTTCGTAGGCGGATTCGGACCGGATCAGGCGGCCGGTCTTGAAGTCCACGTAATGGTGACCCTGGGCCGGCCCGTCAATACCGTAGGCCCAGTGCAAGCCGGTGTTGAACCACTGCGGCGAGTTCGGCGCCGCCAGTTGGGCGCAGAGCGCGTAGCGCATTTCGTCGTAGTAGGCGCGGGCGTCGGCCTCGCCGTCGAAATAGCCGCCCTTCCAACCCCAATAGCACCAGGTTCCGGCCAGTCGGTCGAACACCTGTTTTGCGCTTGTTTCGCCGCCGTAGCGCTGGTCTTCGGGCAGTTCGGCGAGGGCTTCCTCGTCGGCCACCGCCCGCCACAGCCATGACGGCACGTCGTTTTCTTCGACCTTCTTGAGCCGCACCGGCACGCCTGCCTTGCGGAAATACTTTTGCGCGAGGACGTCGCAGGCGACCTGCGACCAATCACTCGGGATTTCCATCTCTTCCTGCTTGAAGACGGTGGATCCGTCCGGATTCTTGATTTCACTCGACGTGCGGCGGAACTCGAAGGCCGCGTAAGGAGAAAGGGATTCCTCGGTGAAAAGTCGCGTAATACGCATTATGCCCCCACGTTAATCTCGGGTTTTCCTCGTGTTCGGAGCCTTTTTGGCCCCATTTTTGGCGAGTCGTTCGCCGGCCCCTGTCAGCCCGAAAAGGCGGCTTTTCGAAAATCTGCTACGCCTCAAGATGCTGTGTCTGCCCAGGGTCAACAGCTACAAAATGTAGACCATCGATTTTTTGCCCGCAACTGTTAAATCCTATATCTAGGGTCATACGATAACGCCGAACCCTTTATTTTGTGTAAATTTGCAGTGCAGCGAATCGTTGGATTCCAAGGACTTTTTGGGATTCCGCGTCATTTCTGCGAATTTTCGCCGCCGCCGGCCACTCGTGCCAGATACACATTTGGTGGTGGATATCTCGTCCGGCCGCACCATCCCGTGGCCGGCGCGTGGCAGGCTTAAGCGCTGGACGCGCCAACGTGGCGATGCCATATTCGGCTCGAGATTTTAAGTGGACGGGCGCACCCATGAACATCGGCACGCTGATCTTCACCTGGATGAACGGCGAACTGGTCGGAACCGACGAGTTCGGCAACCGTTACTACCGGTCCAAGACCAAGAAGCGCTGGGGCCGCGATCAGCGCTGGTGTTTGTTCAAGGGCGACAAGGATTCGACCAAGGTGCCGGCCGAATGGCACGCTTGGCTGCATCACACCGTCGATGAGCCGCTGACCCAGATGTCGAGCGAGCCGAAGCCGTGGCAAAAGCCGCACCAGCCGAATCTCACCGGCACCACGCAGGCCTATCGGCCGGCCGGCCATGCCTACAAGGGCGGCCGCCGTGCGGCGGCGACCGGCGACTACGAGGCTTGGAAGCCGGAATGACGGTGCCGGGCCCGGCGCGAACGGCGTCAGGGCACTGGCGGGACGGAAACTGGTGATGACGCGCGAAACCCGTGAAATCCTGATCGGCGCCGCCACCGTATTTGGGCTCGTGGCCTTGCTCGGCTTCATGAACGCCCATTCCGAACCGATCGGCGCCGCCAGCCAGGTTGTGCTGCATGCCAAGTTCAACAAGGTCGATGGCCTCGCCGACGGGGCCGACGTACGCATGGGCGGCATCGGCGTCGGCAAGGTCGTCGGCATGCGCCTCGATTCCGGCTACCGCGCCGTCATCGCCATGCGCATCGACGCGCCGGTCGGGCTGCCCAAGGACAGTTCCGCCTCCATCCATACCGACGGCCTGTTCGGCTCCAAGTTCGTCGAGTTGGTTCCCGGCGCGGAGGAGGGGCTGCTCAAGTCCGGCGACGAGGTCCGCTTCACCCAGGATGCGGTGGTGGTCAGCGACCTGATGGACTTGATCATCTCCGAAGGCAAGAACGCGCGCGCGGAACAGGCCGCCAAGGCCAAGACCGGCGCCAACTGAAGACGCGCCAAGGCGCGCCGAGACGGGAGTAGAGCGATGGGACGCAATGCGGTGGAAACGGTACTCGGCGCGGTGGTGTTGCTGGTCGCCGGCATGTTCGTGTTCTTCGCCTATGGCTCGGCCCAGGTGAAGGGTGTCAGCGGCTACGAACTGCGCGCCAACTTCCTGAAGGTCGGGGGCCTGACCGCCGGCAGCGATGTGCGCATCAACGGCATCAAGGTCGGCACGGTGACGTCGAGCGAACTCAATGCCAAGACTTTCGAGGCCGTGGTGGTGATGTCGATCGCGCCCGAGGTCAAACTGCCCGATGATTCGTCGGCCGGCATTGGCAGCGAGGGCATCGTCGGCGGCAAGTACGTGCGGCTCGAGCCCGGCGCCTCCAAGGCGATGCTCAGCCCCGGCGGCGTTATCAAGAAAACCAAGGACTACCGCTCGCTCGAAGACCAGGTCGGCGAGATCATCTTTCTGGCCACCGGCGGCGCCAAGAAATAGCCGGTTCCATGCCGCGCATTCCATTGCTGTCCCGATCTGCAATTTTCTCGGCCGCGCTGCTGACGACGGTGCTGGCCGGTACAGGTGCGCTGCGGGCGGCGCCCTATAAGGTCGGGGTGCTGCAGGGGCTCGACAAGGTCACCGCGCGGGTTTCCACCATCGAGGCGCCGATCGGCACCACCGTGCGGTTCGGGACGCTCGAAGTGATCGTCCGCGAATGCGACAAGCGTCCGCCCGAGGAGCCCCCGGAAACAGCGGCTTTCGTCGATATCTGGGAAGCACGCTCGGGGGAGGCGGCGGTCAGCCTGTTCCGTGGCTGGATGTTCGCCTCGAGCCCGGCCTTGAGCGCGCTCGAGCATCCCGTCTACGACATCTGGGTGCTCGACTGCGCCGGCGGGCAGCTGGCCGGCGATGAGCCGCCGCCCGACGATGCACCGCCGGCTGACAACAAGCTCCCGGATTTGAAGAAGCTGTTTCAGAAATCCCAATAACGAATTTCAGTTAATCTATAATAAACTCAAATTGAGTTAATTATTGCGCCAATACGGCGGTGAGTGTGTCGTCTAGCTCGACGCCGCCGCCCGAGGTCGGGAACACGGCCTGGTATTTGAGCGCGTCCTCCAGAAGTACGAGGTAGTCCCGCGCCGGGATTTCGATCACCCCGAAACGGGAGAGATGATCGGTCACGAATTGCGTGTCCAGGAGCCGGAAACCGCCCAATTTCAGCCTCGCGACGAGATGCACCAGGGCCACCTTGGAGGCGTCGGTGACGCGCGAGAACATGCTTTCGCCGAAGAACGCCGCCCCTAGCGAGATGCCGTAGAGCCCGCCGACCAACCTGTCGCCCTGCCAGCATTCGACGCTGTGGGCGAAGCCACGGGCGTAGAGTTGCAGTACGCAGTCCTCGATGTCGGGATTGATCCAGGTGTCCCGGCGGTTCGCCGTGCGCCGGCCGCATTCGGCCAGGGTTTCGGCGAAGGCCGAATTGCAGCGCACCTCGAAGACGTCCTTGCGCACCGTCTTTTTCAGGCTCTTCGGTACGTGGAACTCGTCGAGCGGCAGGATGCCGCGCTCGCGCGGATCGACCCAGTAGACCTTGGTCGCGGTCTTCGATTCGGCCATGGGGAAGATGCCGGCGGCGTAAGCCCGGAGCATCAGCTCCGGCGTGATTTCGGGGTTGGCGTCGCGCCGGCTCATGCGTCTCCGTCGCGGCCCGAAACGAAGGCCTGGAGCCAGTGGATGTCGTAGTCGCCATTGACGAAATCGGACGAATTCATCAGCCGTTGGTGCAGCGGGATGGTGGTCTCTAGGCCGTCGATGACGTATTCGCCGAGCGCGCGCCGGAGCCGCATCAGGCATTCGTTGCGGTTGGTGCCGTGCACGATCAGCTTGGCGATCATGCTGTCGTAGTGCGGTGGCACGGTGTAGCCGGAATAAAGCCCGGAATCGACTCGCACGCCGAGCCCGCCCGGCGCATGGTAATCGCCGACGCGGCCGGGCGAGGGCTGGAACGTCACCGGGTTTTCGGCATTGATGCGGCACTCGATGGCGTGGCCGTTGAATTCGACGGCGCTCTGGTCGAAGCCGAGCGGCGCGCCGGCGGCGACGCGGATCATCTCGCGCACCAGATCGATGCCGCAGATCATCTCGGTCACCGGGTGCTCGACCTGCAGGCGCGTATTCATCTCGATGAAGTAGAATTCGCCGTCCTCGTAAAGGAACTCGACGGTGCCGACAGAGCGGTAGCCGATGCGGCGCATGGCCTGGGCCACGGTCTCGCCGATCTTGGCGCGCGCGTCGGCGTTGAGCGCCGGCGAGGGGGCTTCCTCGAGCAGCTTTTGGTGGCGGCGCTGCAAGGAACAGTCGCGCTCGCCGAGATAGACGACGCTGCCGTGGTGGTCGGCCAGTACCTGCACCTCGATGTGGCGCGGATGGCCGAGGAATTTCTCCATGTAGACGGCGCCGTTGCCGAACGCCTTCTCCGCTTCGGCGCGCGCCAAGGAGAACGCGCTCGGCAGTTCGCTCGCGTCGGCGGCAACCTTCATGCCGCGCCCGCCACCGCCGGCGGTGGCCTTGATCAGCACCGGATAGCCGATCTTCTCGGCCCATTCGCGTGCCTGGTCGATGGTCTCGATCTCGCCCTCGGAACCGGGCACCACCGGGATGCCGGCGTCCTTGGCGACCTGCTTGGCGGCGATCTTGTCGCCCATAAGGCGGATATGCTCGGGCGAGGGGCCGATGAAGGTGAAGCCGTGTTCTTCGACGATGGCGGCGAAATCGGCGTTCTCGGAAAGGAAGCCGTAGCCCGGATGAATGGCGTCCGCGTTGGAGATTGTCGCCGCCGACAGGATGGCGTGAACGTTGAGGTAGCTTTCCCGGGCCGGCGGCGGGCCGATGCAGATGCTCTCGTCGGCGAGGCGCACATGCATGGCGTCGTTGTCGGCGGTGGAATGGACCGCCACGGTCTGGATACCCATCTCGCGGCACGCGCGCAGGATGCGAAGCGCGATTTCGCCGCGGTTGGCGATCAGCACTTTTTCGATCATGGCCGCGGCCCGTTCCGGTTCATTCGATGATGGCGAGCGTCTCGCCGTATTCGACCGGTGTTTCGTTGTCGATGAAGACCCGTGTCACCTTGCCGGACTTGGGCGCCGAAATCGGGTTGAACACCTTCATCGCCTCGATCAGGAAGATGGTCTGGCCTTCCTTGACCTCGTCGCCGACCTGCACGAACGGCGGCGAGCCAGGCTCCGGCGAGGTATAGGCGACGCCGACCATGGGGGCGTTGACGGCGCCCGGATGGTTCGACGGGCGGGTGTCGGTCGCGGCGGCCGGCGCGCTCGGCGCCGGCGCGCTGGCGGCGGCATGGCCCTGCGGCGCCGCGGGCTTGGCGACGCGGATGCAAAGATAGCCCAGGCCGTATTCGATCTCGCTGAGGCCGGTTTCCTCCAGCAGCTTGGCGAGCTTGCGGACCAGATCCTCGTCGATGGTTTGCGATGATTTCGGCATTTTGTTCCCGGTTCCGTCCTTGGTTCTCTTCGTTGGCGTCTTTACGCGGTTTCCGTGGCCGGCGCGAGGCGCTGGGCGAGGGCATCGAGCGCCAGCAGGTAGCCCTGGCTGCCGAGCCCGCAGATGACACCGGTCGCCGCCTTCGAGATGTACGAATGATGGCGGAACTCGTCGCGCTTGTAGATGTTCGACAGGTGCACCTCGATCACCGGCATGCCGACCGCGAGCAACGCATCGAGGATGGCGACGGAGGTGTGGGTGTAGGCACCGGCATTGATCACGATGGCGGCGAAGCCCTTACGCGCGTCCTGGATCCACTGCACCAGTTCGCCTTCGTTGTTGGACTGGCGGAAGTCGATCTTGAGGTCGCGCTTCTTGCCGTGCGCCTTACACGCGCGCTCCACGTCGGCGAGCGTTTCGGCACCGTAGATTTCCGGCTCGCGCGTGCCGAGCAGGTTCAAATTCGGGCCGTTGAGAATGAGCACTTTCCGGGACATGAGCGAACTGGCGATCCTGGCGGTTCCGCATTCGGGTTGTAGGTCGGATTCCCTCGTTGATGAGCCCGATCATCATGCCGGTGGGGGCGCAAAAGGTCTAGCCCGACGTGGTCGCGGTTCGTGGTTGAACCCTCGGCCACGAG
>JAYOXJ010000222.1:0-6363 GCA_038152725.1 Rhodospirillaceae bacterium | reverse complement strand
GTTCTACAAGTTCAGCAACTAGCGCGCGGCGTCAATCGGCGTCGAGAGACTTGCCGAGCCGGCCGGCGAGATCCTGAATGTACTGCCAGGCAACGCGGCCGGAGCGCGCGCCGCGAGTCACCGCCCATTCGTTCGCTTCGGCATGCAGATCGATCCCGGCACGGTCGAGCCCGAAGGCCTGGGCGTAGCCGTCGATGATGGCGAAGTAGGTATTCTGGTCGCAGTTGTGGAACCCGAGCCAAAGCCCAAAGCGATCGGACAGCGATACCTTTTCCTCGACCGCTTCCGAGGCATGGATCGCGGTCGAGCGTTCGTTCTCGATCATGTCGCGGGCCATCAGATGGCGGCGGTTCGAGGTGGCATAGAACAGCACGTTGCCAGGGCGGCCTTCGACGCCGCCTTCGAGCACGGCCTTCAACGACTTATATGTGTCGTCCTGAACGTCGAACGAAAGATCGTCACAAAACAGCACGAACCGCTGATCCCGTCCACGCAGCAACGAAAGCAGCTTGGGCAGCGACGTGATGTCCTCGCGGTGAATTTCGATCAAGATCAGTGATCCGGGCCGCTCCTGATTGATGCTGGCATGCGCCGCCTTGACCAGCGAGCTCTTGCCGGTGCCGCGAGCGCCCCAAAGCAGCGCGTTGTTCGCAGGCAGGCCGTCAGCAAAGCGTTTGGTATTGTCGAGCAGCGTCTCGGCCTGGCGCTCGATGCCCTTGAGAAGCATGATGTCGACGCGGTTGACCCGTGCGACGGGTTCCAGCCACGTAAGTTCTGCCCGCCACACGAATGCTTCGGCGGCGGAAAAGTCGTTTACCGGTGACGGCGCGGGCGCCAAACGCTCGAGCGCGTCGGCGATCCGTTGCAACAGCGGCTGAAGTTCGTTTTCGCTCATTCGGCGGAAGTTAGGGCGGGCGGGCCAGGAGGTCAATCTGGCGTATCGCAGTGCGGTATTTAAATAGCGCATTGTGATTGCAAGTTTGGCCTTGCCGTTTATAGTCCCCGCCAGCTTTCGTGCCGCGTCGCCAAGCGAGCGTCGGCGCCGGAATTGAGGAGTTTCGCATGTTCGTATCCACCGCTTACGCTCAAGGTGCGGGTGGCGCCGGCGGCGGGGGGCTTGAAGCCCTGTTGCCGCTGATCCTGATCTTCGTCGTCTTCTATTTCCTGCTCATCCGTCCGCAGCAAAAGAAGATGAAGCAGCACCGTGAAATGCTGTCCGCCATGCGCCGCGGCGACAAGGTGGTTACCGGTGGGGGCATCATCGGCACCATCGCCAAGGTAGACAACGAACACGAGGTCACCGTCGAGATCGCCAAGGACGTCAAGGTCAAGGTGCGGCGCGACCTGATTTCAATGGTCCTGTCGAAGACCGAGCCGGCTGGCGTCCAGCCACCGCAGCCGGCAAACGAGGACAAGCCGCAGAGCCTTCTCGGCAAGCTTTTCGGCGGGGGCGCCAAGCCCGCGCCAGCGGCCAATGCGCCACAGCCGGAGCCGCAACCGATGCCGGAGCCTGACGCCAAGCCAGCGGATGCACCGGCGGCCGACACCCCGGCAGCCGACGCTCCGGCTGCGGGCACGCCGACGCCTGAAAAGAAGGCCGACTGACGGGAACTCACCGGCCGATGGTCTATTTTTCCAAAACGAAGATTGCGTTCGTCCTCGCGCTTTGCATTCTCGGCATTGCGTTCACGCTGCCGAATTTCCTCGACGACAAGACTGCGGCCAAGCTGCCCCACTGGATGCCTTATAAACAAGTCAGCCTCGGCCTCGACCTGCGCGGAGGTTCGCATCTGCTGCTCGAGGTCGACGTGGCGACCGTTATGAAGGAGCATCTCGAGTCGGTAGTCGAATCGATGCGCTCGGAGTTGCGCAAGGCGCGCATCCGCTACGGCGGCCTCGGCATCGCCGGCAATTCCGCCAAGGTCACCATCGGTGACGACGACAAGCTCACCGAAGCGACCCAGTTGCTGCGCAAGATCGAGCCGAACACGTTGACCGAGACCGACGGCAAGACCATTCGCATCACCTTCACCGACCGGGCCTGGGCGGATCGCCGCAATGCGGCGCTTCAACAGTCCCTGGAAATCATCCGCCGTCGTATCGACGAGACAGGCGTGCGCGAGCCGACCATACAACGCCAGGGCGACGACCGCATCCTGCTGCAGGTCCCGGGTGTCGAAAATCCGGAACGCCTGAAGGCGCTGATCGGCAAGACTGCCAAGATGACCTTCCATTTGGTGCACGAGCGCAACATCGACCAGGATATCACGCGTACGCCGCCAGGCGCGCGCTGGCTACCGAGCCAGGACATCGGACCCGACGGCAAGCCGCGTCACGTCTTGATCCAGCGTCGCGTCATGGTTTCGGGCGAGGATCTGGTCGATGCCCAACCCAGTTTCGATCAAAGAAACAACGAACCGGTTGTGAGTTTCCGCTTTAACGCCCGTGGCGCCAAGAAATTCGGCGACGTAACCTCGGCCAACGTCAAGCGGCCGTTCGCCATCGTGCTTGATGGTAAGGTGATCAGCGCGCCGGTGATCCAAGAGCCGATCCTTGGCGGTTCCGGCCAGATCAGCGGCAACTTTACGGTTTCCAGCGCCCAGGATTTGGCGCTGTTGCTGCGCGCCGGCGCATTGCCGGCCCCCTTGACCATCCTGGAAGAGCGCACTGTTGGCCCCGGGCTCGGATCGGACTCGATCGAGGCCGGCAAGATCGCCAGCATCGTCGGCATGCTCCTTGTCGTGGTATTCATGGCCGCCGCATATGGCACTTTCGGCCTGATGGCGGACGTTGCCCTGGTTATCAACTTGTTCCTGATCCTGGCACTGCTCTCCATCCTGCAGGCGACCCTGACGTTGCCCGGCATTGCCGGCATCGTCTTGACCATCGGCATGGCGGTCGACGCCAACGTGCTGATCTTCGAGCGCATCCGCGAGGAAGTGCGTCAGGGCCGAACACCGATCAACGCCATCGATGCGGGCTACGGCCGGGCAATGACCACGATCATCGACGCCAACATCACCACGCTGATCGCCGCCGTGCTGCTCTATGCGCTCGGTTCCGGGCCGGTACGCGGTTTCGCCGTCACGCTCGCCATCGGTATCATCACCTCGATGTTCTCGGCGATCATGCTGACCCGGCTTATGGTCGTCGTCTGGCTGCGGCGGACGCGGCCCTCGACGTTGCAGGTATAGGGAGGCCCGGCATGCGTGGCATTCGGTTCTTTCCGGCCGATCTCAACATCGCTTTCATGTCGAAGCGGATGGTGTTTTTTGCCTTTTCCGCGGCACTGATCGTTTCTTCGTTGGTGCTGCTGGTGGCGCGCGACCTCAACTATGGCATTGATTTCCAGGGTGGCATCCTGATCGAGGTGCGCACCGAAAAAGCCGCCGACATCGGCGCGCTGCGCGGCCAACTCAGCGATCTCGACCTCGGCGAAGTGGCGCTCCAGGGTTTCGGTCAGCCAACCGACGTGCTGGTTCGCATTCAGCGCCAAGAGGGTGGAGAAGACGCGCAACAGGCTGCCGTCGACAAGGTCAAGAAGGCGCTCGGCGACAAGGTCACCTACCGCCGCACCGAGTTCGTCGGGCCCAAGGTATCGCAGGAACTGCTGCTTGACGGCGTGCTCGCCGTGGTCCTCGCCATTATTGCCATCCTGATCTACATCTGGTTCCGCTTCGAATGGCAGTTCGGCCTCGCGGCCGTGATCGCGCTGACGCACGATGTGGCGGCGACCCTGGGCGTATTCGCCTTGATGCAGTTGGAGTTCAACTTGACCACTGTGGCGGCGGTACTGACCATCGCCGGTTATTCGATCAACGATACCGTCGTCGTCTTCGACCGCGTGCGCGAGAACCTGCGTAAGTACAAGAAGATGCCGTTAGAGGAGTTGTTCAACAATTCCATCAACCAGACCCTGTCGCGCACCACGATGACGTCGTTCACCACGCTGTTGGCGTTGCTTGCACTCTATTTCCTGGGTGGCGCGGTCATCCGCGACTTCAGCTTCGCCATGATCTGGGGCATTGTCGTCGGTACCTATTCGTCGATCTGCGTCGCCGTGCCACTGCTCTTGTACATGAACCTCGACCGTGCCGGCATGGCCTCCGAAAAAGAAGGCGAGGAGGCGGCGGCCGACACGGCGCCGTAAACCCGATTTCCCTCGATATCACGCCCGCTGTACCCGCCGGACGTCAGCTCGTTCAGGGCTACGGTGACGGCGGATTTCGCATTGGCGGCGTCGCCTACATAGGCTCGGTCCTGGTGTTCACCGAGGAGACGCAAGCTTGGGACGTGACGGTGGCGGACGATATCTCGGTGGCGCGCCTGGCTGGCGTCACGGCGGCATCGCCGCCGATCCTGGTGGTCGGCTGCGGGGCGCGCTTCCTTACCCCTCCCAAGGGCCTGAGAGCGGCACTGAAGGCGCAAGGTATTGTGCTCGAGTGGATGGATACCGGTGCCGCCTGCCGCACTTTTAACGTCTTGCTGACCGAGGATCGCGGCGCCGTCGGTGCGTTCATCGCCGTCGACTGACCGGCGACGCGCCGCAGACATGAAAACGGGGCCCGAAGGCCCCGTTTTGCATGGTGTTCGAAATCCTGAAAGTCAGGAAATCTTGAACAGGTTCTGCGCCGCGACCATGGCGAACAGCATGGGGATCGACAGCAAGGTGTTGGTGCGCGAGAACAGCATGGCGGTACGGGCAGCAGCTGCCTTTTCCTCGGCCGAAACCTCGACCATACCGAGCGCCTTCTTCTGGTTCGGCCAAATCACGAACCAGACGTTGAACCACATGATGGTGCCGAGCCACATGCCGATGCCGATCATGCGGTGGCCGATGGTGGCGTCCTTGGTCATGCCGAGCGACAGCGCGTCGGCGATGTAGCCATTCATCGCGGCCAGAATCAGGCCGGTGACGATGGTGCCCATGGCGCCCCAGCGGAACCACCACAGGGCCGCCGGCGCGATGACCTTGCCGATGGCCGGCTTCTGCTCGTCCGGAATCTTGCCCATGTTGGGGATCTGGACGAAGTTGAAGTACCAGAGCAGGCCGATCCACATTACGCCGCACAGCACGTGCAGCCAGCGGAAGAAGAACTTGCCGAACGCCGAACCCTCGTATGCACCGTAGCCGTGGTACATGAGGAACAGGAGAACCGCGAGCACAAAGCCGGCGATCACCGTGTTTCGCAAACTGGTTAGAATAGCAGCCATGGAATTACCCCCTCCTAATCGAGCAATAAACGCGTCGTGTAAATTTGTAAAAGCTCTAATGCGATCTTATATAGGTGCTGGGCGCTACCGATCAACGACTTTGCCCAAAACCCTGGCATTGACGGCTTTTTCGAGCTTATGGTCGGTCCGTGAATACCAGGAACGGCCGGTTTGGTATGACCGATTCGATCATTTGGAACGATACTGATGATGCTCCCGAAAGCGTCGCGGCACTGGTACGCGAGCGCGACCGGGACATTTATCTGTGTTTGCTGCTCGCACCTAAATCGTGCCGTGACGCGCTGTTCGCGCTGCACGCCTTCAATTCCGAGATCCTTCGAGCCCGCATGGGCGTGAGCGAGGCGGCCATCGGCCAAATGCGCATGAAGTGGTGGTACGACGCGCTCGAGCGCATTTTTGCCGGTGACCCGCCGCATCATCCGGTGGCTTTGGCGATGAGCAGGGCCGTCCCGCTCGGCCTCGATCGGGCGGCGCTGGAAGCCATCGTCGAAGCGCAAGCCGATGCGCTCGCCGCATCCCCCGATTACTCCCTCGCGGCCTTGCTTGGGCGCGCGGACGCGGAGCAGGGGCCGTTGTTTCGCCAGATGCTCGATCTGCTCGGCGCGCGCGACCCGGAAACCGACCGCCGTGCCGAAGCGGCGGCACGCGCATGGGGGCTGGTGACGACGCTTCGCCGCCAACCGGTGACGCCTGGCGCGGTGCGGGAGGTTCACGCGGCGGCGCTCGAACAGCGTCATGTCGCCGGTTCGCCTTCCGGCACCTCGGCGCCCGTATTCCTGCTCATGATTTTGGCCGATATTTATCTGGATCGCATCGCCAAGGCCGAATTCGATCTCCGCCATTCCCTTGTCCGCCGCGCCGATCCGGGCGGCTTGGCGTTACCCAAGCTGTGGTGGGCGGCGCGACGCGCCTAGGTTAACCCTGCTGCTGCGTTGCCTGCTTGGCCTTGTCGCGTTTGAGACGCATGAGTTCGTGGCTCGAAACCTGCGGGAAGATGGTCGGCGAATCGGCCCGAATCGCACGATGACGCCATGCACCAAGCAACCCTGGCGAACTATCTGCAACCGGCTTAGATTAAGGGGCTGAAGTAGGTAACGGTTAGTGTTTGACCTGTTTATACCATGATTT
>JAYOXJ010000221.1:262-6389 GCA_038152725.1 Rhodospirillaceae bacterium | reverse complement strand
GCTTCTTGCCGAAGTCGATGGCATAGGAGCCGCCGGCCTTCATGAACTCGATCGACTGCGGCGAGAAGGCGGCCGACACGTCGGCGAGTTCCTCGGAGCCGTCTTCGTTCAGGAGCTTCTTGGCCTGGGTATCGATGGTCAGGGTCGTGCCCGTAGCGACGGAATACTTTTCTTCCAGGATCGGGCTGCCATCGTTGTTGATGATGGTGTTGCCGCTCGCATCGACCTTCTTGACCCAGTTCTTGAGATTGACGCCGATGCCGCCGGTGACGCCCACCGTGGTCTGGAAGATCGGTGAAATGCCGTTGGTGCCGGCGACGATCGGCGCGACGTTGACGAACGGCACATAGGGGCTGGCCTGTTCGCCCATCCAGAGCGCCACGTTGTTGATCCCGGACATGCGCGACGAGCCGACACCCATGGTGCCTTTCTCGGCGATCATCATCAGGCGCTTGCCCGGATGCTGAAGCTTTAGCGCCTGGATTTCCTTCTGCGCCTTTTCCGAGATGAAGCTCTTGCCGTGCAGTTCACGGTCGGCGCGCGAGTGCGCTTCGGCGCCCGGCGACATCAGGTCGGTGGAGATATCGCCTTCCGCCGCGACGTAGGTCACGACCTTGATCTCTTTTTCGATGTCCGGCAGCTTGGTGAAGAACTCGGCGTTGGCGTAGCTTTGCAGGATGTCCTTGGCGACGGCACTGCCGGCCTTGTACGCCGCTTCCAGCCGGTCCGTATCCGCGTCGTACAGGAAAACCTGCGTTTTCAGGACCTCGGCCGCCGCCTTGGCGATGCCGGCATCGTCGCCCAGTGCCAGATCGAGCAGCACCGCGACCGACGGCCCGCCCTTCATGTGCGACAGCAGTTCGAACGCGAAGTCCCGCGAAATTTCTTTGACCTCGGCCTGGCCGAGAACGATCTCTTTCAGGAACTGCGCCTTGACGCCGGCGGCGCTCGTCGTCCCCGGCATGGTGTTGTAGATGAAGAACTTGAGCGAGTCTTCCCGGTGCGGATTGCCGGCGTCCTTGATTTGCGCGATCAGTTCCCCGACCAGCGCGCCGTCCTCAATCGGCTTCGGATGCAGATCCTGTTTTTTACGTTCTTCGATCTCGGCCAGATAATCCGTGTACAAGCTCATCGTCCGCACCACCAATTCTCAGCCCGCCGACGCTCGCCGCGGCGCGCTTGTTTTTGAAACCACAACAGTTCTGTGGAGCATGAGTAATTTAGCCTGTATTGGCTTGCAAGGCGATTCTAAACGCATGATAGTAAACGCTTATAAAGGTTACGGAACGACGGCAACATTCGAAATAAATGTTCCAGTCACTGGCCCGCTAGATTGGAAACCGGTGATGCGAGATTTCCCGGTTTCCCCGGACTAGTCCGGCGACGGGTCGTTCTTAATCACCATCGTCAGTTATTGCCGGCGACACGTTCCGGCGAAACCGCTGCTCTCGGAAACACAGCCTATATTTTTAATTGGTTGGTCCGCTCTGCCCTCGCGAGCAGATGGATACGGCCGGACCCGTCTATGTCGGCTAATGACCTGGAGCGGAAATACGGTAACTATTGTCTGCAGACCTTTTTACAGGTGTTGCGTGCTTCGCCACACTCAAACCGCCCTTTAAGAAAGTATTGTTGAGAATTAACGGAGAAACCCATATTCGAGTAGACCCGGCTCATACATGCATCGTACTGCTTGTCGCAGCTTGGATCGCAGGCCGGATTGAAAAGGGTAAAGGTTTCCCTGATATCTAATTTCTTGCCGGTGACATTCATCGCCTTGCCACCACCATCGACCGCCTGAACCCAGGTGCCGTGATGGCCTCGAAACCCCACCCGATCGCCGAGAGCGATCCCAAACAGACGACGTTTATCGACTTCCGGGAGCGGTTTAGTTTTTAGGTCCGGGAGGACCTTGTGGATCGTGAATGTTTCCCATTCCCGAATGTAGTCGACATGCCCGGTCAGCCTGCCATCCTTATGCGCCGTCCAATAGCGGCCAAAATGGGTTTTGATCGCGACTTTGTCGCCGCTGAGCAAAAAGCCGCCATTCAGGTCAATTACCGTATGAATTTCCCACGGCTTACATTGTCCGCTTTTGGCATCGACCGTCTTTTTGTCGTCCCAGGCAATAACAAAGTTTGCGCCGTTATGGGCAGCGAAGCAGAACGTATGTTCGACCGGCGCCGCTTGGGCAGTCTGCAGGGACAGAGAAAAGCAGATCAATAGGGCATACAGAAAAATTCTCATGAGATGGGGCTCCTACGCTCTGAGTTCGGCGTTTAAAACAGGGGCTTGGTTGATAAGCTCGGTCACAACTTCGATGCCCTTGCAACAACAGGACGCTTTGCCGCTGATGGTGTCAGCAGCCTTTTCCGCGCCGATTTCTATCGTGTGTTTCGATCAGCACATATGATTCGCTTCAAATTAGAAAACACTTAGGGCTATTTATCGATACACGTCTCACTCTGCATCGTACGCTCGAAAATCGATCTTCAACCGAGCCGACGCTGAGTGAACGGCATGACTGCTTCTGGCTATTCGCGGACCTTCTGAACGATGCCGCAGCATATCCGCTGTCGGCAGGGGAGCGGACTTGTCCTCTTGTGTCGGAGGTTCGGTGACGGGAAGTGCCGTGCGCTTGGGCCGCGAAACCAACACGCCCCCTAAAGCATATATGTTATTTTTCCTATATAATAGGAATTTACTTGACATTCTGGAAAATTCTGCGTAGGTTGCGGATACCCTCGCGACCCTTCCGCCGCATGCCCGCCGACCGGGGCCGATGCCGGCACACCCTCTTCCAGGGACCATGCGAGACCTACCCAACGCGGCCGATTTCGTTTCGTCACTTTTTTTACAGGTGCTTGTCATGAAAGCCGGATTTCTCCCCGTGAACCGTATCCGAAACGAATTTCCGGGCCTACCCACGGCCGTCGGTTTCGCCGGCGCTGTCGCCGGCGGCGGCGCCGGAAAATTGGCTTCGTTTAGGTGCTGCGGAAATGGCCGGGCATTGAAATCGTTGAGAAAAATTGGGTTCGTTCTGCACTATTTTTTATCGCGCTTTTTTGCCGGCGGCGCAGGGTGGGCCGCCAGGCGGCGGGCGGCGCGCTCGGTGATTGAAGAAACCGCGCAATGGTCTAAAACTACCGGCGCCCCAGCGTTTTCGGCGGGATTACTGAGCGGAGTTGCAGCGAAATGACCGACATCATCTACACCAAGGTTGACGAAGCGCCGGAACTGGCCAGCGGCTCGCTTCTTCCCATCGTCCGCGCCTTCCTGGGCGCCGCCGGCATCACCGTCGGCACCAAGGACATTTCGCTGGCGGGCCGCATCCTGGCGCAGTTCCCGGACCGCCTGAAGCCGGACCAGCGCCAGTAGGACGACCTCTCCGAGCTCGGCAAGTTCGTCAACGAGCCCGGCGCCAACGTCATCAAGCTGCCCAATATCTCGGCCTCGGTACCCCAGCTGAAGGCCGCCATCAAGGAACTGCAGGACCAGGGCTACGCCGTCCCCGACTACCCGGAAGATCCGCAGTCGGACGAAGACAAGGCCGTCCGCGCCGCCTACGGCCGCGTCATGGGCAGCGCCGTCAACCCGGTGCTGCGCGAGGGCAACTCCGACCGCCGCGCGCCCAACGCGGTCAAGGAATACGCCAAGAAGCACCCGCATTCGATGGGCGCGTGGGCGAAGGATTCCAAGACCCACGTCTCCTCGATGACGTCGGGCGACTTCTTCTCGAACGAGAAGTCCACCACCATCACCGCCGCCCAGGCCGGCGACGCCCGGATCGAGTTCGTCGCCAAGGACGGCGCGGTCACGGTGTTGAAGCCGAAGACCAAGCTGGAAGCCGGCGAGATCGTCGACGCCACCTATATGTCGGCCAAGGCGCTTTCCAAGTTCCTGGCCGAGCAGGTGGCCGACGCCAAGAAACAAGGCGTGCTCTTTTCGGTGCATCTGAAGGCGACGATGATGAAGGTCTCCGACCCGGTCATCTTCGGCCATGCCGTCTCGGTGATGCTGGCCGACGTCTTCAAGAAACATGCCGATACCTTCGCCAAGCTGGGCGTCGACCCGAACAACGGCATCGGCGATTTGGAAGCCAAGGTGGCGACGCTGCCGGCCGCCGAGCGCGCCGCCGTCGAGGCCGACGTGAAGGCCGCGCTGGCAGCCGGCCCGGCCATTTACATGGTCAATTCCGACAAGGACATCACCAACCTGCACGTACCCTCCGACGTCATCGTCGACGCCTCCATGCCCGCGCTGATCCGCGCCGGCGGCAAGGGCTGGGGCCCGGACGGCAAGGAACACGACACCAAGTGCGTGATCCCCGACAACTCCTACGCGCCGGTCTATGACGCCACCATCGAGTTCTGCAAGAAGAACGGCGCCTTCGACCCGGCCGAGATGGGCACGGTGCCGAACGTCGGGCTGATGGCGCAGAAGGCGGAGGAGTACGGCTCGCATCCGCAGACCTTCACCGCGCCCGCCGACGGGCAGATGCGCGTCGTCGACGCCGCCGGAAAAACCATCCACGAACACAAGGTCGAGGGCGGCGACATCTGGCGCATGTGCATGGTCAAGGACGCACCGGTGCGCGACTGGGTCAAGCTCGCCGTCGGCCGCGCCAAGGCGACCGGCGTGCCGGCCGTCTTCTGGCTCAACAAGGCGCGCGCCCACGACGCCGAGTTGATCAAGAAGGTCGAGGCCTACTTGAAGGACCACGACACCAAGGGCCTCGACATCCGCATCCTGGCGCCGAAGGAGGCCGCGCTCCTCTCGCTCGAACGGCTGAAGCAGGGCCAGGACACCATCTCGGTCACCGGCAACGTGCTGCGCGACTATCTCACCGACCTGTTCCCGATCCTGGAAGTCGGCACGTCGGCCAAGATGCTCTCGATCGTGCCGCTGATGAACGGCGGCGGTCTGTTCGAGACCGGCGCCGGCGGCTCGGCGCCGAAGCACGTCCAGCAGATGCTGGAGGAAGGCCATCTCCGCTGGGACAGTTTGGGCGAGTTCTGCGCGCTCGGCGCGTCCTTGGAGCATCTCGCCGGCGTCACCGGCAACAAGAAGGCGGACGTACTCGCCAAGGGGTTGGATGCCGCCATCGGCAAGCTCTTGGACGAGGACAAGTCGCCCCGGCGCAAGGTCGGCCAGCTCGACAACCGCGGCAGCCATTTCTTCCTCGCGCTCTATTGGGCCGAAGCCATGGCGGCGCAGAGCGCCGACGCGGATCTGGCCAAGCACTTCAAGCCGATCGCCGAGAAGCTTCGCGCCAACGAAAGCAAGATCACCGGCGAGTTGGATGCCGCGCAGGGCAAGCCCGTCGATATCGGCGGCTACTATCACGCCGATCCGGCCAAGGTCGCCCAGGCGATGCGCCCGAGTGCCACTTTCAACGCCATCATCGGCGGCTGACCGAGGCGAGCGATTTCAGCGAGCCGCCCGCCCGGAAACAGGCGGGCGGTTTCGTTTCCGGGTTTGATTTAGGTCAAGGTCGGCAGCCGAAAACAACTGATAATGATTTGCATTATCACCGATAACGGCCTTATATCCCGACCATGAAACGCAGCCTCGCCATCGCCCTGCTCGTCGCCTTTGCCGCGCCCGCGGCCTCCGCCGACGAGCCGCTCGCCAGCCGCGAGGCGCTCGGCAAGGCGCTCTTCTTCGACACCAACTTGTCGAAGAACCGCACCCAGGCCTGCGCCACCTGCCACAACCCGGACCGCGCCTTTACCGACGGCCGCGAGACGGGGGCCGGCCTCGCCGTCTCGCTCGGCGACGACGGCACCTCGCTCGGCGACCGCAACACGCCGACCGCCGCCTATGCGCTGTTCTCGCCGGCGTTCCACAAGTCGGAGAAGGATGGCTGGGTCGGCGGCTAGTTCCTCGACGGCCGAGAGAAGGATCTCGAGGGCCAGGCCGGCGGGCCGCCGCTCAACCCGATCGAGATGGGCATGCCCGACGAGCAAGCCGTGGTCGCGCGCATCCGGGAGAACGCGGCCTACGTCACCGCCTTCAAGACGCTCTTTGGTGATAAAGTGTTCGACAAGGCGGACGACGCCTAAGCCGCCATGACCAAGGCCATCGCCGCCTTCGAACGCACGCCGTTGTTCAATCCGTTTTCGTC
>JAYOXJ010000221.1:0-252 GCA_038152725.1 Rhodospirillaceae bacterium | reverse complement strand
CCTCGGAGAAGGAATCGAAGGAGTGGAAGGCGAAGTACGACCGCTACCTGCGCGGAGAGTATCAATTGACCGAACAGGAGGAACTCGGCCGGCTTTTGTTCTTCTCGCAGCAGTTCACCAACTGCAACATGTGCCATCAGTTGCACGGCTCGCAGATGGCGGAGAAGGAAACCTTCTCCAACTATCAGTTCCACAACATCCGCGTGCCGGCGAACCTGGAAGCGCGCAAGGTCAACGGCGTCGAACCCGGCC
>JAYOXJ010000220.1:3482-6395 GCA_038152725.1 Rhodospirillaceae bacterium | reverse complement strand
GAGCCGTTGTCGCCGGCGATCGGCTTCGGCATGAAGGTCGCGGTCTTGCCGTAGGTGTGGGCGACCATGTGGGTGCAGTACTTGTAGATCTGCACGTTGTCGGCGTTGCGCACCAGTGTCGAGAAGGTCATGCCGAGCTCGTGCTGGGACGGTGCCACCTCGTGGTGGTGCTTGTCCATGTGCAGGCCCATCTGCTGCATGGTCGAAACCATTTCGGCGCGCAGGTCATGGGCGCTGTCGACCGGCGGAACCGGGAAGTAGCCGCCCTTGATACCCGGACGGTGACCGATGTTGCCGCCTTCGGGGAACATCACGCCGGAAACGTACGGGCCTTCGTCAGAGGAGAACTCGTAGAAACAGTTGTTCATCTGTACGTCGTAGCGGACGTCGTCGAACACGAAGAACTCGGCTTCCGCGCCGAAGTAGGCGGTGTCGCCGATGCCGGTCGATTCCAGGTAGGTCTCGGCCTTTTTCGCGATCGAGCGCGGGTCGCGGTTGTAGGTCTGGCCGGTGGTCGGCTCCAGGATGTCGCAGAACAGGATCATCATCGGCTGGGCGCAGAACGGATCCATCACCGCCGTGGTCGCGTCGGGGATCAAGGTCATGTCGGACTCGTTGATCGCTTTCCAGCCGGCGATCGAGGAACCGTCGAACATGATACCGTCGGTGAAGGCGTCGTCGTTGACGAACTCCGAGCACATCGTCAGGTGCTGCCACTTGCCGCGCGGGTCGGTGAAGCGCAGGTCGACGTACGGAATGTCCTCATCCTTGAGGTACTTGATGACGTCGTTGGGAGTCTTGCAGTTCAGAGACATATTGGAAGTTCCTTTTTCCCTTACTTGGTTGGTTCGGCCCGCCTTGGCGACCCGCGAGTTTGACCCCTCGGATCGCGACGCGTCGTTACCGGATTAGATGGCTTCGCTGCCGGTTTCGCCGGTACGGACGCGGATCGCGTTTTCCACCGGCATGATGAAAATTTTGCCATCGCCGATGCGGCCCGTATGCGCCGCCTGTTGGATGGCCTCGACCGCACGTTCGAGCATGTCGTCCTCGACGACCAGTTCGATCTTCACCTTGGGCAGGAAGTCGACGACGTATTCAGCGCCGCGGTACAATTCGGTGTGGCCTTTTTGGCGGCCGAACCCCTTGGCCTCGAGCACGGTGATACCCTGCAGTCCGACCTCGTGAAGGGCTTCCTTCACCTCGTCGAGCTTGAATGGTTTGATGATGGCTTCGATCTTTTTCATAAGTTTCCGCTTCCGTCTCAATTTTTCCCTGGCACGACGCGCTTAGCCGAAGACATCCGTACTTCCGGTCCCGAGCCGCTCATGGCTTGCAAGCGAGACAAAGCGCGGCACGTCGACACGGCCATACAGGGTAAAGTACAGCAGGGATCATGCCAAGTTCGGGAGGGTTATTTTTTGCCCATAAAATCAATTGATTAGAAAGCGGCTCCGACTGCATGTGGCGGCCGTGAAAAGGCTTTCATGCCTAAAAAATGTGCAATCGATTAATTCCTCACCATTGCCCTGCAATCACGACGAAAGCACCGTGCGAATGCGCTCGATGGCGGCCTCGATGTTTTCGGTCGAGTTGGCATAGGAAAACCGGATGTAACCCTCGCCATGTGCGCCGAAACTGGTGCCGGCAATGGTAGCTACGCCGGCTTCGTTCAGCAGCTTGTCCTGCAGTTCGCGCGCGGTGAAGCCGGTGCCCTCAATGTTGGGGAAAGCGTAAAAGGCGCCGCCCGGCTCGATGCAACGGAAGCCCGGAATCTGATTGAGCGCGCGGACGATCACGCGGCGGCGCTTGTCGAAGGCGTCGACCATGGTGTCGACTGCATCCTGCGGCCCTTCGAGGGCGGCGATTCCGGCCCACTGCGCGGCGGCGTTGACGCAGGAGTGGCAATTGATGGAAAGCCGCGTCGCCGGCTCGATCAAATCCTTGGGCCACACGCCGTAGCCCATGCGCCAGCCGGTCATCGCGTAGGTCTTCGACCAGCCGTCGAGCAGAATGACGCGGTCGCGAAGGTTCTCGTAGGTCAGCATGCTGGCGTGCTCGCGCCCGTCGTAGAGCATGCGTCCGTATATCTCATCGGACATGATCGCCACGTCCGGGTGCTTTTCCAGCCCGGCGGCGAGCTTGTCCATCTCATCCTTCGGCACGGTGCCGCCGGTCGGGTTGGCCGGCGTGTTCACGATCAGGAGCCGCGTTTTCGGCGTGATCTGGGCCAGCACCTCATCGGCGCTGAATGAGAAACCGTTCTCCTCGCGAAGCGCCATGGGAACCGGTGTCGCGCCGGAGAACTTGATGACCGACTCGTAGATCGGGAAACCCGGATTGGGATAGATGATCTCGGTTCCAGGTTCGCCGAACATCAGAATGGCGAAGAACATAGTCACCTTGCCGCCGGGCACGATCATGATGTGTGCCGGATCGACCTTGGCGCCGCGCCACTTGAGGATATCGGCGGCGACCGCCTCGCGAAGCTGTGGAATGCCGTTCGCGGGGGTGTAACCATGATGGCCGTCGCGCAGCGCCTTGGCCGCGGCCTCGACGATATGCGGCGGCGTCTGGAAGTCAGGCTGGCCGATGCCGAGATTGATGATGCTCTTGCCTTTCGCGGCGAGCGCGTTGGCGCGAGCCAGCACCTCGAATGCGGACTCGGTGCCCAGCCTGGACATCGCCGCGACCATCTTCACCATCGTCTTGATCTCCCCCTGCAGGCGTGGTTTTCGTGGCCGGCACTCTATGGTACAGAGCCAGACCATGAAAAGCGCCAATTCCATCCTGTCCAGCTACGGCGTCACCGTGTTCGAAACCATGTCGCGACTCGTCATTGAGACGGGGGCGATCAATCTCGGCCAGGGCTTCCCCGACACCGATGGGCCAACCGAAGTGCTCGACGCCGCC
>JAYOXJ010000220.1:0-3472 GCA_038152725.1 Rhodospirillaceae bacterium | reverse complement strand
GACGAGGACGGGCCCGAGCACGTGCGCCGGCTTGCCGCCGAGGCACTCATCGACGGGCCGAACCAATATCCGCCCATGTTGGGCGTGCCCGACCTGCGCCAGGCGGTGGCCGCCCACAACAAACGTTTCTACGGCCTCGACGTCGACTGGCAGACGGAAACGATGGTCACATCGGGCGCCACGGAGGCCATCGCCGACTGCCTTTTGGCGCTGATCGAGCCCGGCGACGAGGTCGTGCTAATCGAGCCGCTCTACGATTGCTATCTGCCGATGGTGCGCCGCGCCGGCGGCGTACCCAGGCTGGTCCGCATCGAACCGCCGGAATGGAAACTGCCGCGCCAAGCGCTGGAAGCGGCGTTTTCCGACAAAACCAAGCTGATCCTGCTCAATACGCCGCACAATCCCGCCGCCAAGGTGTTCGACGCCGACGAGTTGGCCTTCATCGCCGGTCTGGTGCGTAAGCACGACGCCTTCGCCGTATGCGACGAGGTCTACGAGCATCTGGTGTTCGACGGCCTCAAACATATCCCGTTGATGACGCTGCCCGGCATGCGCGACCGCACCATCCGCATCGGCTCGGCCGGCAAGACCTTCTCGATGACCGCCTGGAAAGTCGGCTACGTCACCGCGCCGGCGCACCTGCTCGGCGCCATCGCCAAGGCGCATCAGTTCGTCACCTTCACCACGCCGAGCGCGCTACAACGCGCCGTTGCCGCCGGCTTGATGCAGGACGACACCTATTTTGACGATCTCGCCGCCGCCCAGCAGGCGAAGCGCGAGCGCATCAAGCAGGGCCTGGAACAAGCCGGTTTCAAGACCCTGGCCACCACTGGCACGTATTTCCTGTCTGTCGACATCCGCTCTGTCGGTTTCGAAGGCGACGACTTGGCATTTTGCGAACACATCATCCGCAATGCAGGCGTCGCCGCCATCCCGATGAGCGCCTTCTACCAGGCCGCCGACGTCAAACACTTCGCACGCTTCTGCTTTTGCAAGAAGGACGAGGTGCTGGACGCGGCGACCGAGCGCCTGGCAAAACATTTCAACGCCCGAGCGGCATAAACCGGTTTTTAGAGAGTAGGGGAGTGAGCCGCATGAACGGCGCTGAAAGTCTGGTCCGAACCTTGGCCTTGAACGGCATCGACGTCTGTTTCACCAATCCGGGCACCTCGGAGATGCATTTCATGGCGGCCTTGGACCGCACCGACGCGCTCCGCTGCGTGCTCGGCCTGCAGGAGAACGTCGTCACCGGCGCCGCCGATGGTTACGGCCGCATGGCGGAGAAGCCGGCGGCGACGCTGCTGCACTTGGGGCCAGGCCTCGGCAACGGCCTCGCCAACCTGCACAATGCCAACAAGGCCAGCACCGGCATCGTCAACATCGTCGGCGACCACGCCACCTATCACCTGGAGTACAACGCGCCACTGACCGCCGATGTCGAAGGCATCGCCCGGCCGGTGTCGAAATGGGTGAAGACCTCGCCAACGTCCGAAGGCGTCGCCGCCGACGGCGCCGAGGCCGTGCGTCAGGCCGGTATCCATCCCGGTCAGATCGCCACCTTGATCCTGCCGGCCAACACCGCCTGGGGCGAAGGCTCGGAGCCGGTCAAGGCGGCCAAGCCGAACAGCCCGGCCGCGCCCGCTGCCGACGCCGTCGAGAAGGCGGCCAAGACGCTTTCGTCAGGTGCGCAAACGGCGCTCTATCTCAAGGGCCACGTGCTGCGCGGCAAGGGCCTGGAACTTGCCGGACGCATCGCCGCCAAGACCGGCTGCCGGCTGCTGGCGCCGACCTCGAACGCGCGAATGGACCGGGGTGCCGGGCGCGCCATCGTGGAGCGCGTGCCCTATGTCGTCGCCCAGGCGCTGGATCGCTTGGCACCGCTGCAGTATGTCGTTGGCATCGGTGACTCCGAACCGGTCGCGTTCTTCGCCTATCCGGACAAGCCGAGCCGTGTGCTGCCCGACGGTTGCTCCGTGCAGGAACTGGCCACCGAAGACGAGGACGGCACCGCCGCGCTGCAAATGCTCTGCGAGGCGCTCGATGCCGGTAAATCGGCGCCGCAACTGGCCGAACGCCGCGCCGCCGAACTGCCGTTCGGCACCCTCGACCAGGACAAGATCGCCGCTACCGTCTCGGCTTTGCTGCCGGAGAACGCCATCGTCGTCGATGAAAGCGTGTCGTCGGGTCGTCAGCTCAATTGGCAAACGGCAGGCGCCGCGCCGCACAGCTGGCTTAGCCTCTGTGGCGGTTCCATCGGTGCCGGCATTCCGCTTTCCATCGGCGCCGCCATCGCCTGTCCGGACCGCAAGGTCGTCGACCTCCAGGCGGACGGTTCAGCCATGTATACCATCCAGGGGCTATGGACCCAGGCGCGCGAAGGGCTCGATGTTACGACCGTGATCTACGCCAACCGCGCCTACGCCATCCTGCAGGGCGAGATGAAGGCCGTCGGCGTCGATGAACCGGGCAGGGTCGCGCGCGACATGTTCGGGCTCGACCGGCCGACGCTGGATTTCGTCGCCATTGCCCGCGGCATGGGCGTCGAGGCCGAACGCGTCGACGACGCACAGGACTTCGCGAAAGCCTTCCAGCGTGGCCTGGCAACGCCGGGGCCCTATCTGATCGAGGCCGTGATCTAGCCCGCGCGGTTGTCGGCGCCCACCAGATCGGCGCCTTTTTCGCCAACCATGATGGCGGCAGCGTTGGTGTTCGAAGACGGAATGGTCGGTAGCACCGAAGCGTCAACCACGCGCAGGCCCTCAACACCGTGCACCCGGAGCCTGGCGTCGACGACGCTGTCGTTGGCCCCGCCCATGCGACAACTGCCGACCGTGTGCCAAGCGGTCTGGCCGCTTTCCTTGGCGTAATCCAGTAGCGCCGCGTCGTCACCGGCCTCAGGCCCGGGGCGCGTTTCCTCGACAATCACCCGCGCCAGCGCCGGCTCGGCGGCAATATCGGCGATCAACTTCAGGATATTGACCGCGGTTTCCCGGTCGTCCGCGTGATCGAGGTAATTCGGCTCCAGTTTCGGATCCGCCATGGGATCGGGGGAGGCGGCGTGGACGTGGCCACGCGACTTCGGTTCCAGCATGAACCCGCCGACCGTGAATCCGGAGAAACGGTCAATGCCGCCGGATTTGGTGCGCGAGTAGCGGTCTGCGCCACTGATCTGATACATCCGGATCATCACGTCGGCCCGGTCGAGACCGGCCTTCGAGCGCGTGATGGCATGCGCCGTCGACGACGTACCGGCGAGATGCCCCTTGCGAAACAGCAGATAGCGGAGGCCGAGGCGAACCTTGTGATAGGGGCTGGCCAGGAGGTCGTTGATGGTGTTGGCGATGCGCGTCCGATAGGTGCGGCGCACCTGGAGATGATCGCCCAGATTCTCGCCAACGGCGGCCAAGTCGTTGACGATCGGAATGCCGAGATCGCGCAGCAGGCCGGCCGGCCCGATGCCCGACAGCTGCAG
>JAYOXJ010000219.1:1534-6481 GCA_038152725.1 Rhodospirillaceae bacterium | reverse complement strand
GGCAAGACGTGGACCCCCGGATCAAGTCCGGGGGTGACGTTGCGGGTATGCGGTCGGTCGTCTCATCCGGCCGGACTAGGGAGGTCTAAGACCGCCGTGTTCATCGATTTCTTCCTCAAGCTCCGCGATGCGCAGGTTCCGGTATCCTTGCGCGAATACTTGACGCTGATCGAGGCGGTCGACGCCGGGCTCGCCAACTACGACGTCGAGGATTTCTATTATCTGTCGCGCTCATGCCTGGTGAAGGACGAACGCAACCTCGACAAGTTCGACCGCGTTTTCGGCCACGTGTTCAAGGGTCTCGAAGCGCCGCCGGGCGAGGTCCATGAGATCCCCGAGGAGTGGCTGCGCAAGCTTGCCGAGAAGGTGCTGACGGAAGAAGAGAAGAAGCAGATCGAGGCGCTCGGCGGCTGGGAGAAGCTGATGGAGACGCTGAAGAAGCGTCTCGAGGAGCAGCGAAAACGCCACCAGGGCGGCTCGAAGTGGATCGGTACCGCCGGCACGTCGCCGTTCGGTGCATACGGCTACAACCCCGAAGGCGTGCGCATCGGCCAGGACGACAACCGCAACTTCTCAGCCGTCAAAGTTTGGGACAAACGCGAGTTCAAGAACCTGGACGACAGCGTCGAACTCGGCACCCGCAACATCAAGATCGCGCTCCGAAGGCTGCGCCGGTTCGCGCGCGAGGGCGCGGCGACCGAGCTCGACCTCCCCGACACCATCCGCTCGACCGCCAAGCGCGGCTATCTCGACATCCGCATGGTGCCGGAGCGCCACAACGCGGTGAAGCTCCTGATCCTGTTCGACGTCGGCGGCTCCATGAACCCGCACGTGCAGGTGATGGAGGAGCTGTTCTCGGCGGCGCGCGCCGAGTTCAAGCACATGGAATATTTCTACTTCCACAACTTCATCTACGAACGTCTGTGGAAGGACAACCGCCGCCGCCACGCCGACACCACGCCGACCTGGGAGGTGCTGCACACCTACCCGCACGACTACAAGGTAATCATCGTCGGCGACGCTTCCATGAGCCCTTATGAGATCGTCTATCCCGGCGGCTCGGTCGAGCACTGGAACGAGGAGGCGGGCGGGGTGTGGCTGGAGCGCGTGCTTCGCGTCTACCCGAAGGCGGTGTGGCTCAATCCGGTCAAGGAGAACTGGTGGGGCAATACGCAGTCGATCAACATGGTACGCCAGATCATGGGCGAGCGCATGTTCCCGCTCACCCTCGACGGCCTCGACCGGGCAACGCGCGAACTCAGCCGCTAGCTGTTCCGGTCGAAGGCCGCGAAGAGCGCCATGCCGGCGGTCATGGCGGCGAAATAGATCACGATGTCGATCTGGGCGGTGACCAATGCCGCCAGCGCCGGGCCGGGGCAGAGGCCGGCGATACCCCATCCGACGCCGAACATCGTCGCACCGAGGATCAGCCGCCAGTCGACCCGGCCCGGCGCCGGAGCCAGATATTTCGGTGCGAACAGCGGCCGGGAATGGCGGTTCGAGAGGCGGAATCCGACGGCGAACACGGCGAGGCCGCCGGCCATGACGAAGGCCAGCGTCGGGTCCCAGGTTCCCGTCCGGATGCCGGCGAAGTCGAGAAAGCCGGTCACCTTGGCCGGGTTCATCATACCCGATAGCGCCAGGCCCGCGCCGAACAGCGCACCGGCGGCCAACGCGGCGATGCCGGATTTAATTTCCAATGACATGACGCACCACGTAGACGGTGACGACGGCGACGGCGAAGAAGGTCGCGGTCGCCGCGAACGAACGCTTCGACAGCCTTGCCAGGCCGCAGACCCCGTGGCCGCTGGTACAGCCGCTGCCTAAGCGCGTACCGAAGCCGACCAGTAGGCCGGCCAGGATCAGCCACATGCGGTCGGCCTGACTAACGACGGCGGGCGGTTGGCCGAAACCGAAATAGACAGTGGCGGCACCGGCCAGCAGGCCGATCACGAACAGCGCCTTGAGCCGGCGGCCTTCGCCGCTGGCGACGCCGGCCAGGATGCCGCTGATGCCGGCGATGCGGCCGACGCCCCGGTAGAACACCCAGGCCGCGAGCCCGATCAGGATGCCGCCGGCGGCGCCGGCGAGCGGAGTGAATGCATTCAAGGTCTGTTCTCGCGTCTGGGACAATGATCCGATACCCGGATGATATTTTCAATTTGTTGAATATGTAAATAGCGTTGCCGGAAAGGCGCAAGGTGCCGCGTATGGTACGTTCCTTGTAGAGCGCTATGGAAACGGCGAAAATCGAAACGCGATATCGCCGGGGTGGCGTATCGTCGGCGACAACGAGGCTGTCGTGAATTCTCAGCGCGTCTTGTCCGGCCACGGGCATTTCAAGCCACGGGAACGCGGTTATCGATGACGGACCAACTCACCACCACGGACTGGTTGATGGAAGCGATGGTCGCGACCGAGGACGGGTTCGCGGTCTACGACGCCACCGGGCGGTTGGCTTTTTGCAACGATAGTTTCCGACGCATCAACGGTTACACGGAAGCGACGGTATACCCGGGCGTGACTTACGACGACCTCGGTAAAGTGGACAGCCAGATTGCCGCTCCGGCACGACCGCAATTCACCTTCGTTCAGCGTGTCGCGTCGATCCGCGAGAATGGCCCGAACGTCATCGAGCAGACCTATGACGGCCGCATCTACGCGCGTCACCAATCGGTCACGCCGTCCGGCGGCCTTGTCAGCGTCACAACCGACGTCACCGCGTTGAAATCGGCGCAGGCCGAAGCCGAACGGGCGAACGTTGCAAAGTCCGAATTTCTGGCGACCATGAGCCACGAGATCCGTACGCCGATGGCGGGTGTCATGGGATTCGCGGACATGCTGCTCGACGACCCTCTCGCCAGCGAGAGCCGCGACAAGGTGCTCAGCACCAAGGATGCCACGCGTGCGCTGCTCGCCATTCTTAACGACATCCTCGACGTCTCCAAGCTGGAGGCGGGAAGGATGGAGGTTGAGGACGAGGATTTCCTGTTGGCGCCGCTGCTGGATGGGGTGATGGCGCTGGTCGGCGAGACCGTCCGCGACCGGGACGCAAAAACGCTCCATCTGCAGAGTGTCGTCGCCGAGAACTGCCCGCCCGCGCTCAGGGGCGATGCCGCGCGCATTCGCCAGATCCTCGTCAACCTGCTCGGCAATGCGGTCAAGTTCACAGAACGCGGCACCGTCACGCTCCGGGTCGAGCGCGAATGCGACGCGGAAGGTACTGAGCGGCTCCGCTTCGCCGTCCGCGACACCGGCATCGGCATCGCGCCCGAGCATATCGACAGGTTGTTCGACGACTTCACGCAAGCCGACGCCTCCATATCGCGGCGCTTCGAGGGCACCGGTTTGGGGCTGGCCATCTGCAGGCGCCTGGTGAAGCTGATGCAGGGCGAGATCGGCGTGGAGAGCGAATTGGGAACCGGCAGCACGTTCTGGTTCACGCTGCCCCTGGTCGCCGCGACGACATCGGCTTCGGAACTGGCCGGTGCGGCCGAGGAATGGGAGTTCGCCGTCGCCGCGTCGCGCCCGCTAAGGGTTCTCGTCGCCGAGGACAATCTGCTCAATCAACAGATCGTGGCGGCGACGTTGGCGGCGTTCGGATGCAACGCCGAGTTCGCCGGCAATGGCGAGGAGGCCGTGCGCGCGGTTCGGGAGGAAAACTTCGATGTGGTGCTGATGGACGTTCGCATGCCGGTGATGTCGGGGCCGGACGCGACGAAGACCATACGCGAACTGGACGCGCCCGGCGCGGCCACGCCCATCGTCGCGTTGACCGCGGACGTGATGCGCGAAGTGCTGCGTCATTGCATTGAGGTCGGCATGAACGCTGCGGCCGCGAAGCCGATCGATCGTGTCGAACTGGCGCGCGCAATCAACGTCGCCATGGGCGTCGAGGTTTTCACCTTCACGCCGGTCGCGAGACGCCATCCGCAGGAGACGGTGGCGACCGGTGAAACCGAAGAGATCAGCGAGGATGCGCTCGGCTTCCTGTCCGAACTCGACGCCTTGGCCGGCCGGTCCGGTGACTGACGCTACTTCTTGACGTCGGCGGCGACGCTCAGGCGCACGATCTTGTCCGGGTCCTCGACCATGCCGCTACGACTGAAGGAGGACGCCTTCTTGAGGCCGTCGATCAACTCCATGCCCTTCACCACCTTGCCCCAGACGGTGTACTGGCCGTCCAGGTGCGGCGCGTCCGCGAGCATGATGAAGAACTGCGAGTCGGCGCTGTTCGGGTCGCTGGTCCGGGCCATCGAGCAAATGCCGCGCACGTGGCGCTCGCCCGAGAATTCGGCCGCGAGCTTAGTGCCCGATCCGCCGGTGCCGTCGCCCTTGGGATCGCCGCCCTGGGCCATGAAGCCGTCGATGACGCGGTGGAAGGCGAGGCCGTCGTAGAACTTCTGGCGCGCCAGTTCCTTGATGCGCGCGACGTGCTTGGGCGCCAGATCCGGGCGCAGCTGGATTTCGACACGGCCCGACTTCAACTCCATGTAGAGGGTGTTTTCCAAGTCGGCGGCCATGGCTTGCGCTCCTGCAAAAGAAATGACGACAAGGGCGATGGCGAGCGCCGCCCGGCGAAGGCTTGAGATCGGCATGGATGATCCTCTCGGCGATCTTGAAGGTGGAATTTTGCGGCCGACAGGTTAGCGCGCCACGTTCGCGCGGACAACGGGCTCAGTCGAACAATGCGTCGATTTCCGCCTGCGACAGGCCCTTGCCCTCGAGCTGCGGGCCGGCGAGGAGCTTTTCGTCCTCGGTCTTGTCCATGGACTGGACCTCGACCTTGTCGAGTTCTTCCTTACCCCAGACCTCGACGAGCGCGTTGACGCGTTCCTCGACGTAGGTGATCGACTTGATCACCTTGTTGACGCGCTGGCCGGTAATGTCCTGGAACGAACAGGCCTCGAACACCTCGTTGGAGTTTTCCTCGATCTTGTCCAAAGC
>JAYOXJ010000219.1:0-1524 GCA_038152725.1 Rhodospirillaceae bacterium | reverse complement strand
GTGTTGGTGGCCTTTTCCGTCGCTTTGACGATGGCGTCCAACTGTTCGCCCATGGAGGTGAATTGAAATTCCTCGTCGGACGGGTGCGAGATCGCGGCGATTTCCACCCGGACGCGCTGGATATAGCGCAGCAGACCGTTCAACTGCACCTTCAGATCGTTCAAGTCGCCCGAATCACTCATTGCACACCTTCTTCCCGCATAGCTAACGGTCCCAAGCTATAGCATAAAGGCATAGGACACTAGTATTAGTTTCCCAGCGATCATCCGCCGCCGATGGCCGGTCGGGCTTTTGCCAGGATCGCGCGCGCCGCTTCCGAAGGGCTCATCCGGCCATGGCGGACTTCGCTCTCGAGCACCTCGATTTGGTTCCTGATGGTGCCGTCGGCCTTGAGTTCGGCCATCAAGGTCTCGGTGATTTCGTCCCACATCCATCTCGCCGCCTGGTCGGTGCGGCGCCTGGCGAAGGCGCCGGAGGCTTCAGCGGCGGCGCGGAATTCGCCGACCGCCTCCCAGACTTCGGCGATGCCGCTGCCGGCCATGGCCGAACACTTCATCACCTTGGGCCGCCACGCGCCTTCCGGCGCACGCAGGAACTGTAGGGCGGCGGCGTAGTCGCGCCGGGCGCGCTCGGCGGCAGGGGCGAGATCGCCGTCGGCTTTGTTGACGACAATCAGGTCGGCCAGTTCGACGATGCCCTTTTTGATCCCCTGCAGGTCGTCGCCGCCGCCGGGTGCCAGCAACAGCACGAACATGTCGGTCATGCCGGCGACAGCGGTTTCCGATTGCCCGACACCGACGGTTTCGACCAGGACGACGTCGAAGCCGGCCGCCTCGACCAGCGCCATGGCCTCGCGCGTGCGCCTGGCGACGCCGCCGAGCGTCCCGCCGGAAGGCGAGGGGCGAATGAAGGCATTGGGCTCGCGCGAGAGCCGCTCCATGCGGGTCTTGTCGCCGAGGATGGAGCCGCCGGTGCGCGGGCTCGACGGATCGACGGCGAGTACCGCGACCTTGAGGCCGCGATCGATCAGGTGCAGCCCGAAGGCTTCGATGAAGGTCGACTTGCCGACGCCGGGGACGCCCGAGATGCCGAGCCGCAGCGCCGTGCCGGCCTTGGGCAGGACGGCAGCGAACAACGCCTCGGCATCCTTGCGGTGGTCGGCGCGGGTCGATTCCAGCAGCGTGATGGCGCGCGCCAACGCGCGGCGCTCACCGGCCATGACGCCGACGGCGAGACCGGCCGAAGCGTTGGCGTCCGCCACGCCTGCTATTCTCCGAATTTCGGGTCCAGCGCCTTCATTGCCATGAAGGTGAGCTTGTCGCGTTGCTCGCGATCCAACTCGTCGAGCACGTGGCTCTTGGAGCGATGGATCGCCATCGCCTGTTCGATCAGCGCCTGGCGCTGCGGCGTCATCGCCTTGCGCTTGCGTTTGTTGATCAGTTCGAGTTCGGCCTCTTCGAGTGCTTGGCGGATCAGTTCCGCCGCATCCTCTGCAAGCGCTCGGCTGGTTGCGACCGCGACGGC
>JAYOXJ010000218.1:0-6492 GCA_038152725.1 Rhodospirillaceae bacterium | reverse complement strand
AGCGTCGCGTTCGCAATGCGAAGGTCGTCGGTTCGATTCCGTCCGGCTCCACCAATTTCCCATCAAACACACAGGTTCGCCACAAGGGCCTTGCCGACGAAGTCAATTGTTTGCCCGCGCTAAAGCGCGCGGCGGTTGGATCCCGTCCGTCTACGCAAATTTTCCATCGGGAGCACGGGGTGGTCACCGGGACCGAGTCGCCGTTAAGTCATCAAAATACTTTGCTGCGAGTCCGGGATGGTCTTCGGCTTATTGAAACGTAAACCCCCGCTCCAGCGCAACGTGCCATTGCGACCGTCGATTCCGGGGGGCTAGTTCAAGATACCGATATAGCCGGCGTTTTTCGGTTGGTGTCGTAGTCGCGTGATTTGCACGCCGCAATCCGGTAACGCACCAATAAAGGTAACTCGGATTCCGTTCGGGCCTTCGACCGTCAAGCGGACTTGGCGTAGGAACGAACCAACTTGAGGAAATGCGTCTTTACGTTGTCGTCGGAAATTTCGTCGATTTCCTTGGCCAGCTTGATGGCGCGGGAACTCAGCGCCGGTTCGGGGTCGCCGGTGCCGCCGCGGCTAAGCCCTTCGAAGAAGAACGTGATTGGCTGGTCTAGGACTTTGCAAACCTCCCACAGGCGGCTCGATCCGACGCGGTTGGTGCCTTTCTCGTACTTTTGGACTTGTTGAAAACTGATCCCGAGAGAATTACCGAGATCGGTTTGGGTCATGCCTTTGGCGAGGCGCGCCTCACGGATACGCTGGCCAACATGGACGTCGGTAGGATGCGGCATATTAAACCTTTCGGACTAGGATATAAGATACTGGTGATTGTATCGGGTGTTGGATGCAATGAAAACGACTTTTTGCTTCGAGTATTCTCGAAATCAGCGGAATTCTGCGCCTTGTCATACAAGTTCATCTTTTTGAATACGATGCTCAAAGGCGCGAAAAGCACTCGGCTACGGTTGCCGCGATGGCACGCATCATGGCGAAATACTGTCCGGGCCCGGCCGGCATCTCGCGGCCCAACGGATCCAATTGGGCCGTGCGTGCGTCGCCGTTACGCGCCGTCGTAGCGAGCAACGCTGGCGGCGCACCTGGCTCGCCGAACAGGCAAATCCTGCTTCCGGCGATCACGTGCCGACGTGTCGCTCGCAGGTGTGCGGCACCGGGGCGTGTTTCCGGTGCCGGTGCGATAGCGCCGAGTGCGGCAAGGCCGAACCTAATTTCGAAATATTGATACGCATCGTGAAACACGATAAATCGCCGCGCGTGGTGTGGGCGCAAGAGCGCTTCGATTTCTTGCTTCAGATGATCCAATTTTTCGCCCATATCGTGTGCCATGGCACTATAGGTCGTGGCGTGTGCCGGATCGCTTTCGGCAAGTGTCCTGGAAACCGCAGAAACCATGGCTTTTGCGTTTATTGGATCGAGCCAGTAATGCGGGTCGACCAGACCGGATTGCGATCCGTGGCCGTGTTTGTGGTCCTCCACGCGATTTGCAGCACCGGCATGGTCGAAGTCGCGCCTGGGAAGAAGCTTCACGCCCTCGATACGCGAAAGGTCGATGATTTTGGCTCGCCGCGCCAGCGTCGCGATGGCGTCGTCGATCGCCGGCATCAGGCCGGCACCGGCAACGAATACCAGATCGGCGCGTTCCAACTGACGTGCACCGGAAGGGGACAGGGCAAAATGATGTGGCGATTGCGCGCCGGCAACAAGCAATTCGGGCTCTGCAATGCCGGCCATGACACCGGCGACCAGACCGTGCAGCGGCCGGATCGCGACCACCACTTTCGGCGGTTCGCCCGCGAAAGCCGGCATGGCGACCGGAAACTTGGCGAGGCCGGCGACAATCGAGGCCAGACACAGCAAGACGGAAATCGGCCTTCGCTTGGCAATTCGATCGCAGTGTCGAGGCATGGGGCTATTCCCGTCAGGCATAGTCAATGGTAGCCTTGTTCTGATAAGATTGTTATTTTATAACGTTATGAAACTATGCCGGCGGATATAGCGGGCGTCACTATGCTTGGCAAGTGGGCGGTTTCAGCGCACAGGCAACTTGAACGGCGAACAGACCATGACAATCACCGCCCATCGGCAGGAGTTGGTACGCGCGCGTGGGATCGGCGTCCGGCGTGGTGATCGTTGGCTGGTGCGCGGCATTGACCTGACCCTCAATGCCGGCGAGATCGTCTCCCTGATCGGTCCCAATGGCAGCGGCAAGAGCACCACGGTTAAGGCGGTACTCGGTATCATTCCGCCCGATGAAGGTGCCATAGAAAGAAGTGACGCACTTAGGGTCGGCTATGTGCCGCAGAAACTGACCATCGGCAATACCCTGCCGATGACCGTTCGCCGATTGATGGCGTTGACCGGCCCGACCGAAGCAGATGCCGTCAATGCGGCTCTCGACGAGGTCGGTGTTCGCCATCTCGCCGACCAGCCCGTGCAAGCGCTTTCCGGCGGCGAATTTCAGCGCGCTCTCCTCGCCCGGGCGGTTTTGCGGAAGCCGAATCTGCTGGTTCTGGACGAACCCGTGCAGGGCGTCGACTTCGCCGGTGAAATCGCCATGTACGAATTGATCGATACGCTGCGCCATCGCCTGGGTTGCGGCATACTTTTGATCTCGCACGATCTCCACATCGTCATGGGGCGAACCGACACAGTGGTCTGCCTGAACGGCCACGTCTGCTGCTCCGGCCCGCCGCAGTCGGTCGCTGCGAGTCCGGAATACAAGGCGCTGTTCGGCGTGCGCGGCGCCGAGGCCTTGGCCGTATATACCCATCACCACGATCATGCGCATTTGCCGGACGGCCGCGTCGTTCCGCTTGGCGGCGCGGCCGGCAACGATCATGATCACTGTCATGACCACGGCCACGATCATGGCCATGCCGATAGAAAGGCGGTTTCCGGCAATGCTTGACGATTTTTTCGTGCGCGCAGTCCTGGCTGGAATCGGGATTGCAGCGGTTGCCGCGCCGCTCGGCTGCTTCGTGATTTGGCGCCGGCTCGCTTATTTCGGCGACACACTGGCCCATTCGGCATTGCTGGGCGTCGCCTTCGCACTGTTGCTCGACGTTCACGTCATGATCGGGGTGTTTGCCGTGTCCTTGGGCGGCGCCATCGCGCTGACCACTCTGCAGCGCGGCGACACGCTGCCGGCCGATTCGCTGCTCGGCATACTTTCGCATTCGACCCTGGCGTTGGGCTTGGTCCTGGTTGCACTGGTTCCAGCGCTCAAGATCGATCTCATGGGCTATCTGTTCGGTGACATCCTCGCCGTGAGCAGGGCAGACATCGCCGTAATCTATGTCGGCGGCGCCTTCGTTTTGGCGGGGCTCGCAAAGATCTGGCACCCATTGCTGGCGGCGAGCGTGGCGCCCGAATTGGCTGCCGCCGAAGGGCTGGCGCCGGAGCGTGCACGGGCCATATTCATGATACTGGTTGCCGCCGTCATCGCCATTGCGATGAAGATCATCGGCGTGCTGCTGATCACTTCGCTCCTGATCATTCCGGCCGCCGCCGCCAGGCAGTTCGCCCAAAATCCCGAACGCATGGCCGTGCTCGCCGCCGTGGGCGGTATCATCGCCGTGATCGGCGGTCTTACCGCCTCGCTTCAGTTCGACACGCCGTCCGGGCCGTCGATCGTCGTTGCCGCTCTGGTATTGTTCCTGCTCAGCTTTTCCAAACGCGGTGCCGCGCCAGCGGTGGGGAGCGGCAATGGCTAAACCGGTGAAGTTAACTGCCAATCAGGGCGCAGTACTTCAGCGTCTGCGCAAAGCCGGCAAGGCACTGAGCGCCTATGAGATCCTCGACTTGGTCCGAGGCGATGGACTCCGCGCCCCGGCGCAGGTCTACCGCGCGCTCGAAAAGCTGATCGCGATCGGACTCGTGCATCGGCTGGAAAGCCTGAACGCCTTCATCGCTTGCGCCCACGATCACGGGAAGGAGGCGGAAATGGCACCTGCCGTGGTCTTCACCATTTGCACCCGCTGCGGCGCCGTCGCCGAGCACGCCATGCCGACCGTTGCTGCCGCGCTTTCATCCGAGCTCGGGCGTGAGCGCTTCGATCCGGGACACATGACCGTCGAGGTCAGCGGGCAGTGCGGGGATTGCCGAAACTAGGGGGCGACTGTGGATTACGCCTTGTCGCTTTTTGAGCAGCAATTCTGCTGCAGGAAGGCCGCCAACCGATCGACGGCGTCGGTGTCGGCGGAATAGATCAACGACCGTCCCTGGCGTTCGACGGTAATCAGGCCGGCCTGCTTCAACTGGTTCAGATGGAACGAAAGCGTCGCGCCGGGCAATTCCAGCAATTGCCCGATTCGCCCGGCGGCGAGACCGCTCGGCCGGTATTCGACCAGGGTACGGAATATGTCCAGGCGGGTGTCCTGGGCCAATGCTGCAAGCTGGGCGATGGCGAGGTCGTTTTCCATGAGATCGGCGGAAGCGTTGCCCACAGCGGAGGCGCTGTCAACTGGCCTTGAAGGCCGCTTTGCGGGCGTGTTCAGCCTTTGGTCTTGTTTCCGATGGTCCGAGGATGCATCTTGACGGCCCCGCAGACGACAGTCGCACAAGGGCCCCTCAAGCGGAGGATCGATCATGAATTTCGCACCGAATTCGCCAGCGGCGAGGGACATCGCCTACCACCTGCATGGCCAAACCGACCTCAAGGCGCATGAGACCAAGGGGCCGATGATCATCGACCGCGGCAACGGCGTATACGTCACTGACGACGCCGGCAATCAATACCTTGAGGGGTTGGCGGGCCTGTGGTCGGTGTCGCTTGGGTTCAACGAGCCGCGCCTGGTCGAGGCCGCTAAGCGTCAGCTCGAGACATTGCCCTATTACCACACCTTCGCGCACAAGGCGGCGTTGCCGACCATCGACCTTGCCGAAAAATTGATCGGCATGGCACCGGTACCGATGTCGAAAGTGGTGTTCCAGAATTCCGGTTCCGAGGCGGTCGACACGGCGATGAAGTTCGTCTGGTATTACCACAACGCCATCGGCAAGACCGAGAAGAAGAAGATCATCGCACGGGTCAACGCCTATCATGGTACCGGAATCGCTTCCGCCAGCCTGACCGGTCTCGCGCGCATGCATGCCGCCTTCGATCTGCCGATCACCGACCGTGTGCTCCGGGCCGATTGTCCGCATTTCTTCAAGTTCGGCGCCGAAGGCGAGAGCGAAGAGGAATTCGCCACCCGCTGCGCCGACAATCTCGAGAAGCTTATCCAGGAAGAAGGGCCGGATACGGTCGGCGCCTTCATCGCCGAACCGATCATGGGCGCTGGCGGCGTCATCGTACCGGCGGCAACCTATTTCGAAAAGGTCCAGGCGGTACTGAAGAAGTACGACGTGCTGTTCATCGCCGACGAGGTGATCTGCGGCTTCGGCCGTACCGGCAACCCCTGGGGATGCCAGACTTTCAACCTCAAGCCGGACATGATTACTTGCGCCAAGGCATTGTCGTCTTCCTATCTGCCGATCTCGGCGCTGTTCGTGAACGACAAGATTTATCAGGCATGTAAGGAAAAGAGCGGCGAGGTCGGCGTGTTCGGCCACGGCTACACCTATTCCGGCCATCCGGTGCCGGCCGCCGTCGCGCTGGAAACACTCAAGATCTATGAGGAGCGCGATACCTTCGGTCACGTCCGCAAAGTCGCGCCGCGCCTGCAGAACGGTCTCCGCAAGTTCGCCGATCACGACATCGTCGGCGAGGTCCGCGGAGTCGGCCTGATCGCCGGCGTCGAACTGATGGCGGACCGTGAAAAACGCGCCGCCTTCGCGCCGGCAGCCAAAGTCGGTCCGAAGGCGCAGGTGCTGGCCGAGCAGAATGGCCTGATCATTCGCGCCATGGGCGATACCATTGGCATCTGCCCACCGCTCATCATCAACGAGGCGGAAATCGACGAACTGCTCGTGCGTCTCGGCAAGACCCTGGATGCGGTACGTGACTGGGCTCGGGGTGAGGGATTGATCTAAGCCTGACCGCGAATTCGCCGCCGCGTCGATGCGGGTTGAGACACGCGGAACGGAACCGAGATCATGCGTAAACTGCATCGCGAGCCTGTCACGGCCATCTTTTGCATTGTGGCCGCGTGCGCCTTCTTGTTTGCCTTGCCGGCCGGTGCGGCCGGCAGCAAGTCGAAGAAGACGGAGGACAATCCGAAGAAAGAGATGTCGCTCCGCGAGAAATTCGCCTTGCCGAGCCACGTCCAGCTTTCGGCGATGATGGTGCCGATCCGACATTCTTACCAGCGCTCGAGCGCGATCACCGTTTTCCTCGAGCCGGTGAAACGCGAGAACGTCGGCAAGATCTGCAACAACGTGCCGCGCATCCGCGATGCCATCCTGCAAATGCTGTCTCGCGAACCGATCGAGACCGAAAACAACAGGATGGTACTCACCGACGAGTTGTTCGCCCGGTTCACGCAAACCATCAACGAGGTGCTCGACGAGGAAAACATAAAGGGCGTCCATATCGAGC
>JAYOXJ010000217.1:3633-6522 GCA_038152725.1 Rhodospirillaceae bacterium | reverse complement strand
GGTGTAGGTCGAGAATTCGGTATGGCGTTCCCACTTGAGGCGGAAGGCGCCGAGATCGGCCATGAACAGCGCCGTGCCGTCGGCCGGCGCCGCGACCTGGAAATGGCTGCAGAGTGCCTTCAGGTGCCTGGCTTCCGCCGCCGCGCCGCCCTCGCCGGTGGCAACAGCGATGTGCGAGATCTGCGCCGGTGCCTGTACCTCGCCGTAGGGCCGCGCATGCAGTTCACCGGCCAGGGTATCGCGTAGGGGATGGTCCTGAAACATGGCGCTCTCGTCATTTGCTGCCCGACACCCTATATAGGTAGCACGAACGCATCACGGACGCGCTAGATACCGGCGCCGCCCAGAAAATTTTCGAGGAATCGCCTATGTCCGACCTGGCCGCTACCGACGAACTCTTTTTCAACCGGGCCGATTTGGACCGTGGGCGGGTCGAGGCCGTGGTCGAGGACGCGCTTGCGGGCGCCGACGACGGTGAGCTTTATCTCGAATACTGCCAGTCCGAGAGCGTCTTCATCGACGACGGCAAGATCAAGAGTGCGTCGTTCGACACCGCCCAGGGTTTCGGACTCCGCGCCGTCAGCGGCGAGGCCACCGGTTACGCCCATGCATCGGAGCTGAGCGAAGCCGCCATGCGCCGCGCCGCGGAAACGGTCAAGGCCGTGCGCCTGGGGTCGGGTGGCACAATGTCGGTCGCGCCGATCGGCACCAACGTATCACTCTATGGCGACGAGAACCCGCTTGGGCCCGTGCCCTTCGAGGACAAAGTGTCGCTGCTGTCGGAGATCGATGCCTATGCGCGCGGTCTCGACCCCAGGGTGAAACAGGTCTCGGCCTCGATCTCCGGCGAGTGGCAGGCGATCCAGATCGTTCGCGCCGGCGGCTTTCGCGTCGCTGATATCCGCCCGCTGGTACGCCTCAATGTCTCCGTCGTGGTCGAACAGGACGGCCGTATGGAAAGCGGCGGCCACGGCACCGGCGGACGCACCGGATACGATCTCTACCTGGAAGCCGGAACCTGGAAGGCGGCCGTCGACGAAGCGCTCCGCCAGGCGGTTTTGAATCTCGATTCTATCGCCGCGCCGGCTGGCGAGATGCCAGTCGTGCTCGGCCCAGGCTGGCCCGGCATCCTGTTGCACGAGGCCATCGGCCACGGCCTGGAAGGCGACTTCAACCGCAAGAAGACCTCGGCCTTTGCCGGTCTCCTGGGTGAGCGCGTGGCATCCCCCGGCGTCACCGTGATCGACGACGGCACGCTCGAGCAGCGGCGCGGTTCGCTCACAATCGACGACGAGGGCACGCCGACGCAGCGGACCGTGCTGATCGAGGACGGTATCCTCAAGGGCTACATGCAGGACCGCATGAACGCGCGCCTGATGGGCGTCGCCGCTACCGGCAACGGCCGGCGCCAGAGCTATGCCCATCATCCGATCCCGCGCATGACCAACACCTATATGCTGGCGGGCAAGCATGACCCGGAAGAGATTCTCGCTTCCGTCGACAAGGGCGTCTATGCCGTCTCTTTCGGCGGCGGCCAGGTCGACATCACGTCGGGCAAGTTCGTGTTCTCGTGCACAGAGGCCTATCGCATCGAAGGCGGTAAGGTCGGCGCGCCCTTGAAGGGGGCCATGCTGATCGGCAACGGGCCGGACGTGCTGACCCGCGTTTCCATGATCGGTAACGACATGAAGCTCGATCCCGGCATTGGAACCTGCGGCAAGGACGGCCAGGGCGTGCCGGTCGGCGTCGGTCAGCCGACGCTGAAGATCGACAACCTCACCGTCGGCGGCACGTCGGTCTGAGGAACAGCGACGGCGCTTCGCGCCGTCGTCAGGTCTCGATCGTATCCAGAATCTCGAAGATCTTGGCGCAGGTATCGGCGCCATGACGCTTGGTCAGGCGCAGCTTGCCACTGTCGGTGGCGAGTTCGTCCCGCAACTCCCTGAACAGGTGGTCGAGGAAGCGCTTGAAGCCGGCCGGGGTCATTTTCCATCCAGCCTCCTCGCGGGGCGCGCCTTCGAGCGAGCCCAGGTTCGAATTGATCAATTCGAGGAACCAGCCGGACCGTCTGGCGTAATCGGAGAAGTAGGTGGCGATGGTGACCGCCGCGTCGAGCATCAGCGCCTTCGCGTGGGGATGCACGTAAACCTGCTCCCAGTCGAACGCCTCGCCGCGTTCCTCGCGGAGCGTACTGACGATCAACTGGCATTGCTCCTGGTATTCGGCGACCAAGTCCTGGCCGAGCATCATGTTGAGCGCCATGAAGAAGCCCGGCAGCATGCGTCGCGATACGCGGTCGAAGCGGGAGTAGTCCTGCTCCAGGAACAGTTCCGAGAACGCCTTGACGATGATCCGGTCGAACGGCAGTTCGCGCTTCAGGCCCCACTCGGCCCGTTCCTTGGCTTCGACGTAGGTGTCGAAGGACCGTTCAAGGGCGACGCTGAGCTTTTCGGCCTGGCGATTGAATTCGGCCTGCAGCGCGTTGAGGTCATCGACCGTCAAGGAGCCCTTGCGCTCGGCTTCGGCACGCAGCTTGCCGACCATGGTATCGACCATGGTTTTGGCCGCGACCCTGCTGCTGGTCTTCGGCGTCGGCGCCTTCTTGACCGGCTGGCTCGGGGTCGGCGCCTTCGGCGCCGGTGCCGGCCTGGCGGCAACACGTGCGGGCGCAGGTGCCGGTGCGGGGTCGGCCTCGATAAGTTCGATGCCGGGCGGCGGCGTCATCCGACGCGGCTGCGGCGCGGCCTCGGCGGCGGGATTGGTAACGGGCGGCGCGTCCCAGGTCTTGCCGGCGGCGTCATCGCCCTGCGGCTCTTCCGGCGCCCATACCTTGTCGTCGGCGCCCGGTGACTTGCGGGCATCGATGACCTTTGGCGGGCGGCGCAATCT
>JAYOXJ010000217.1:0-3623 GCA_038152725.1 Rhodospirillaceae bacterium | reverse complement strand
GTCTGGAACCGTTGACGGTTGTCGACGGCATCCCCGGAAAGCAGGATTTCTGTATGTCGTGATCGTCTCGCCATGATTCCGCTACAATATGTGGTTCGCGGCGTGAATACCACAATCATCCGGCGCCCGGAAGAGGCTTCGGGCAGGTGGCGTTGACAGCGGCGATGGCGCTCTCTACACCCGAGCCATGAGCGAACAACTGACCATTGCCATCGCGCAGGTCAATCCGACGGTCGGCGCCATCGGCGCCAATGCCAATCGGGTCAGGACGGCGCGCGCCGAGGCGGCCGCCTTGGACGCCGATCTCGTTGTATTCGGCGAATTGGTGATCTGCGGCTACCCACCCGAGGACCTGGTGCTGAAACCGGCGTTCCAACGCGCCGTGCGCAAGGCCGTCGAGGCTCTTGCCGGGGAGACCTCGGACGGCGGTCCAGCCATCCTGATTGGTGCGCCCTGGTCGGTCGATGGCGCGCTCCACAACGCTGCCTTGTTGCTCGACGGCGGCAAGATCGCCGCCGTCAGGCTCAAGCACGAATTGCCGAACTACGGCGTCTTCGACGAGAAACGCGTGTTCCAGCCGGGACCGCTGCCGGGGCCGATCCCGTTTCGCGGCGCGCGGCTCGGCGTCATGATCTGCGAGGACATGTGGTTTCCGGACGTCGGAGAATGCTTGGACGAATCCGGCGCGGAGATGTTCGTCGTCATCAACGGCTCCCCCTACGAGACCGAAAAGTACGACGACCGCCTCGGTTTCGCCGTGGCCCGGGTCACCGAAGCCGGACTGCCGCTGCTTTACGTCCATATCGTCGGCGGCCAGGATGAACTGGTTTTCGACGGCGCGTCGTTCGTGCTCGGCGCCGATTGTTCGCTGCGTGCCAAGGCACAATCCTTCGTCGAGGAACTGCTGATCACCCAGTGGCGAAGGGCGGGCGACGCCTGGGTTTGCGACGAGGGGCCGGTTTCGCTGGCGCCGGATCCCGACGAGGGGGTTTACCGCGCGCTCGTATTGGGCTTGCGCGATTACGTCACCAAGAACGGTTTCCCCGGTGTGCTGATCGGCCTTTCCGGCGGTATCGACAGTGCCATCAGCGCCGCCGTCGCCGTCGATGCGCTTGGTCCCGACCGCGTGCACTGCGTGATGATGCCGTCGCCCTATACGTCGCAAGAGAGCCTCGACGATGCCGCCGAATGCGCCCGGCTGCTCGGCGTTCAACTCGATACCATCCAGATCGGGCCGGCCATGGCCGCTTTCGACGAAATGCTGAAACCGCATTTCGCCGGCAAGTCCGCCGATACGACGGAAGAGAACATCCAAGCGCGCTCGCGCGGTATTACGCTGATGGCGCTCTCCAACAAGCTCGGCTACATGGTGCTGTCGACCGGCAACAAGTCCGAAGTGTCGGTCGGCTATGCCACGCTCTACGGCGACATGTGCGGCGGCTATTCGGTGCTGAAGGATGTCTACAAGACCAAGGTTTATGCGATCTCGCGCATGCGCAACGATCGCCGGCCGGACGACTGCCTCGGCCCCGAAGGCCGGGTCATGCCCGAAAACATCATCACCAAGGCGCCGACCGCCGAACTCAAACCGAACCAGAAGGACCAGGACACGCTACCGCCCTACGATGTCCTCGACGCCATCCTTCATCACTTGATCGAGGAAGATCTGGCCATGGAGGACATCGTCGAGCGCGGTTTCGACCCCCACATGGTCAACCCCGTGTGGCGCATGGTGGATTTTGCGGAATACAAGCGCCGTCAGGCACCGCCGGGCGTCAAGACGACCCGCCGGGTGTTCGGGCGCGACCGCCGCTATCCGATCACCAACGGCTTCAAGGGGGGCGTGTGAAGCTCCGCATCCACGATACGCTGAGCCGCGGCAAGGTCGATTTCGAACCGATAGACCCGAAGCACGTGCGTCTCTATGTCTGCGGACCGACGGTCTACGACTACGCCCATATCGGCAATGCGCGGCCTGTCGTGGTGTTCGATGTGCTGGTCAGGCTACTGCGCCGGCTTTACGGCCAGGTCACCTACGTCCGCAACATCACCGACGTCGACGACAAGATCAACGCGCGCGCGCGGGAATCGGGCGAAGGCATCCGTTCGATCACCGAGCGCACCGCGGAGGCTTTTCATGCCGACATGGCCGCGCTCGGTGCCGGGCGCCCCGACGTGGAGCCGCGCGCCACCGAACACATCGCCCAGATGATCGCCATGATCGAAACGCTGATCGCCAAGGGCAATGCCTATACGGCCGAAGGCCACGTGCTGTTCAGCGTGCCCAGCATGCCCGACTACGGTACGCTGTCGCGCCTCGACAAACGCGAGATTGTCGCCGGCGCGCGTGTCGATGTGGCGCCCTACAAAAATGATCCGTCCGACTTCGTGCTGTGGAAGCCGTCCGACGCTGATACGCCTGGATGGGAGAGCCCATGGGGACGTGGACGTCCCGGCTGGCACATCGAGTGCTCGGCCATGAGCCTGGAGCACCTGGGGGCGAGCTTCGACATCCACGGCGGCGGCCAGGACCTGATTTTTCCGCACCACGAGAATGAGATCGCGCAATCGAAGTGCGCGCTCGGCCAAGAAAGCTTCGCGAAATATTGGATGCACAACGGCTACCTGATGAGCGAGGGCGAGAAGATGTCGAAATCGCTCGGCAACTTCTACACCGTGCACGATCTGCTCGAAGAGTTCCCCGGCGAGGCCATCCGCCTGGTGCTGCTTAAGACGCACTATCGTCAACCACTCGATTTCACCAAAGACGGGATACGAGAGGCCAAGGCTGAACTGGATGGTTTTTATTCAGCATTACGTCGTTGTAAGGACGTCGAGGCTCAGCCCGTTCATGAAGGTGAAATGGGTTTCACGAATTTCCTCGATGCACTTTCCGATGATTTGAACACACCTTTGGCGCTCTCCCATCTCCATGGTTGGTCCAACCAAACAAATATTGATTTGGCAACTGATCAACGCGGAAATATTGCCAAGCGACCCCGAAACAAAGGGATGCTTTTGGAGATTGGAAAATGTTTGGGGTTGCTCCAACAAGACCCTGAGGACTGGTTCAAGTGGCAACCGCCCACGGCTGCCCGCGGGCTCGACGATGCCGCCATCGAGGCGCTGATCGCCGAGCGCGCGGATGCGCGCAAGGCCAAGAATTTCAAACGTTCCGATGAAATCCGCGACCAATTGACCGCAGACGGCGTCGTCCTCGAAGACGGCGCCGGCGGCACGACCTGGCGGCGCGGCTAGCCTCAGCCGAAGGCGCGGAAGCGCCGCTTGATTTCTTCTTCGTCCATCTCCTCGGTGACTTCACCCATTCGTGCGAAGTCCCGATTGGTCGTCTTCGTGCCGGACCACGTCTCGCCGCATGGCGCCAGCGGCGCGGGATCGGTCGCCATCCGCTCCGCAAGCGCCGAGAACAGCGCCACCAGAGCCTTGTAGGCGTGCAGTTCGAGATCGACGAACCTTAGGCCCGGCGGCACATCGAAGCGATCGACGGCGACGATGACGCCGTCGTCGACCTTGGTGGTCATCTCGTGCACAGTGACGCCGTAGCGTTTCGCCCCTTCATAGATCGCAAAACTTGCGGGATGCGAGCCCGGATACTCCGGCGG
>JAYOXJ010000216.1:0-6568 GCA_038152725.1 Rhodospirillaceae bacterium | reverse complement strand
TGAAAAAGCTTTATTAAGAAAGATTTCGTAATAAAAAGTGACGCCAACCGGCCGCGCGCCGGGGGTATAGTCGTCCCGTACCCACCTCTTTGGACCAATTGATGACCAGAAAGTACTTCGGCACCGACGGCATCCGCGGCACCGCAAACACCGACCCCATGACCGCCGAGACGGCGCTGCGCATCGGCATGGCTGCCGGCGCGCAGTTCACCAAGGGCGACCACCGCCACCGCGTCGTCATCGGCAAGGACACGCGGCTCTCGGGCTACATGCTGGAACCGGCACTGACCGCCGGCTTCGTTTCCGTCGGCATGGACGTGATCCTGGTCGGTCCGATGCCGACACCGGCCATTGCCATGCTGGTGCGTTCGCTTCGCGCCGACTTGGGCGTCATGCTGTCGGCATCGCACAATCCCTATCACGACAACGGCCTCAAGCTTTTCGGCCCGGATGGCTACAAGCTCTCCGACGAGGTCGAGGCCGCCATCGAAGCCAGGCTGGACAACGGCCTCGAGCAGCACCGCGCCTCGCCCGACCGCCTCGGCCGCGCGCGCCGCTTGGACGACGTGATCGGGCGCTACACCGAATTCGTCAAACGCACCTTCCCGCGTGGCTTGAGCCTCGACGGCCTCAAGGTGGTGGTCGATTGCGCCAATGGCGCAGCCTACCGGGTCGCACCTGAAGTGCTGTGGGAACTTGGCGCCGACGTGATCCCGGTCGGCGTCGATCCTGACGGCTTCAACATCAACCGCGGTTGCGGCTCCACCGACACAGCCTACATGCGCGAGCAGATCATCGCCCACGGCGCCGATATCGGCCTGGCGCTCGACGGCGATGCCGACCGGCTGATCGTCGCCGACGAGCACGGCAACGTCGTCGACGGGGACCAGATCATGGCGGTGATCGCCGAGCGCTGGGCGTCCACCGGCGAACTCGCCGGCGGCGGCGTCGTCGCCACGGTGATGTCGAACTTAGGGTTGGAGCGTCACTTGGATGCGCGCGGGCTGCAACTGGTGCGCACGCAGGTCGGCGACCGTTACGTGGTCGAACGCATGCGCACCGGCGGCTACAACCTGGGCGGCGAACAGTCCGGCCACATCGTGCTCGGCGACTACGCCACCACCGGCGACGGCCTGATCGCGGCGCTGCAGGTGCTCGCCGCCGTGGTCGAGGCCGGCGGACCGGCGAGCCGGATCTGCCGCCGCTTCGAGCCGCTGCCGCAGCTTCTCAAGAACGTCCGCGTCAACGGCGCCGTGGCCATGGACGCTGCCGCCGTGAAGGCGGCGAGCGCCGACGGCGAGGCGCGCCTCGGCGAGGGTGGCCGCTTGTTGATCCGCAAGTCCGGCACCGAGCCCGTCGTTCGCGTCATGGCCGAGGGCGACGACGAGACCCTGATCGCGGCCGTGGTCGGCGACATCGCAGACGCCATCAGCCAGGCCGCCGGCCACTGAGCCGGCCATGAAGGGCCGTGTCCTGATCATTGCCGGCTCCGACTCCGGCGGCGGCGCCGGAATTCAGGCCGATATCAAGACGGTAAGCGCGCTCGGCGGCTATGCCATGACCGCGATCACCGCGCTGACCGCGCAGAACACGCTGGGCGTTTCCGCCATCCACGACGTGCCCGCCGATTTCGTCACCGAACAGATTTCCCAGGTGATGACCGACATCGGCGCCGACGCCGTCAAGATCGGCATGCTCAACAACGCCCAGGTCATCGACGCGGTGGCGGCGGCGCTCGACCGCTTCGCCGGCGAAATTCCCGTGGTGCTCGATCCGGTGATGATGGCGAAGGGCGGTGCTGCGCTGCTGGCGAGCGCCGCCGAGACGGCGCTGCGCGACAAACTGATCGCGCGCGCGACTTTGCTGACGCCCAACGTGCCCGAGGCCGAGGCCTTGTCGGGCGAGCGCGCCGCCGGGCCGGACGATCTCGAACGGCTCGGCCGCAAGCTTCTCGCCATGGGTGCCGATGCTGTCTTGATGAAGGGCGGCCACATGCAGGGTGCCGAGGTCATCGACCTGCTGGTCGGCAAGGATAGCGTCGAGAAATTTTCCGGTCCGCGCGTCGATACCCCGCACACCCACGGCACCGGCTGCACGCTGGCCTCGGCCTGCGCCGCCGGCATCGCCCAGGGCCTGGACCTATCGGCCGCGGTCAAACGCGCGCGCGCCTACGTGCAGCGCGCCATCGAAACCGCGCCCGGCTACGGCCAGGGCCACGGCCCGCTCAATCACGGATATACGATTCCGGAATAGGCCGGGCTTTTGCTGTCATGGCCGGGCATGTCCCGGCCATCCACGTCTTCACGCAACTGTGGACCCCCGGGTCTAGCCCGGGGGTGACAAGGTGGGTTAGATACCGTTCTTAAATCCCGCCGCTAAATCCCACTGGGCCCGGAACCGGGGCCGGCGCGCAGGATTTCCGACAGGATGTCGAGGCCACGGCGCACGTCGTCGATGCTGCGCGGTTTGCCGATGCCGAGCCGGACCGCATGCGGTGCCGGCGCGCGGCCGACGGCGAAGGCCTCGCCGGTGAGCAAAAGCACGCCCTGTGCCTCGGCCTCGGCCTGGAAGTTGGCGGCGCGCCAGGGTTCGGGCAGGTGGAACCAGACGTAGTGGCCGCTCGGGTGATAGACCGGATCGAGATGCGCCAGGTAGCCGTCGGCCAAGGCATAACGCTCGGCGATGGCGTCGCGCTGCCAGTGCGCCAGTTCCTCGCCGGTGCCGTCGTCGATCCAGCGGCTGGCGACTTCGGCCATCAGGGGCGCGGCGAGCCAGCCGGTGAGGCGGACCATGGAGCGCACCCGCCCGATACGGTCGGGCGTCGCGGTGACGTAGCCGATGCGAAGGCCGCCGGCCATCGCCTTCGATAGCGACGTGATGTAGTAGGTGCGCTCCGGCGCGAAACTGGCGAGCGGCGGCGGCCAGTTGTCGGCGATGCCGCTCCAGACGTCGTCCTCGAGCGCCACCATGTCGAGCCGGCGCAGCATGTCGGCGAGTTGCTGCTTGCGCTTCGGTGACATCTTCGCAGCGGTCGGGTTGTGCACGCCGGGCATGCAATAGAGCACCCGCGCCGAAGTGCGGCGCTGCGCTTCTTCGAGTGCGTCCGGGAGGATGCCCTCTTCGTCCATGGCGACGGGTTCGAGTTTGATGCCGAGCTGCTGCGCGGTCTGGATGAAGCCTGGGTAGGAGAGTGCTTCGGCCAGGACGGTGTCGCCGGGCTTGGCCACCGACATCAGCGTCACCAGGATGCCGTGCTGGGCGCCGTTGACGATGGCGATGGTGTCGGCGTCCGACGGCGCGCCGGCACGGTTGACCCAGCGCGCGCCGGCCTCGCGGTGGCGCAATAGGCCGGTGTCGAACTGATAGTCGGCGAGTTCGAAGATGTCCGGCGCGGTGGCGATCTCGGCCAGGGTCGCGGCCAGTTTCTGGCCGGGCAGGCCGGGGAGGCCGGTGGCGTGGGCGAAGTTGATCTCGCCGGTGCGGAGCGGCGCGATGGTGATGAAGCCGTCGGGCGGCTTCGAGTCGGGGGCCTGCACGTAAGTGCCTCGGCCGACCTCGCCGCCGACGAGGCCGCGCCGGCGTGCTTCCGAGTACGCCCGGGTGACGGTGCCGAGCGTGACGCCGAGATCGTAGGCGAGGTTGCGTTGCGGCGGCAGCTTGTCGCCGGCCGCCAGCGTGCCGGTGACGATGGCCTTGGCGATGGCGTCGGCGATGGCGAGATACTTCGGCCCGCCGGTGCCGTCGATATTGGGGACCCATGAACTTGTCATGGTGACAATAAATACATTGCGCCCGAAAATGTGTCAATTGTATAAAACCACACATCTTGAAAAAGGATACAATACCATGAGACACACCATCGGAATCGATACAATCGAACGGATCTACCGGCGCCGCGCCGTCGTCGCCGTCACCCGTATCGCCCAGGGTTTCTGGGAAGCTCCGGCGGTGATCGGACTTTGGCTGTGGTACCGCCTGCTCGTGTGGCAGAGCCGGGCCGACAGCTGGCGTCGGATCGCCGCTCAGGACACGCGGATGCACAACGACATGGGCATCACCCGCGAAGCCGCCGAGCGCGAGGTCAGCAAACCGTTCTGGCGGGCATGAACTTTTGCCGGCCGGGCCGCGGGGGTTTAACCTCGCGGCCCGGTGGCGCAAACGGAGCCGAGGGCGAATGGCAAAAGCCGATACGATGACCCGGTTCGAGGCGACGCTCGACGAGCGCGTCGGCGCCGTCGTCGACGCGTGCACGCGTTGCGGCAAATGCGTCGAGGTTTGTCCGACTCCCAAGATCGCCGATATCGCAGGTGCGCCCGAGGCGATTGCCGGCGGCGTCATCGACATTCTCAAAGGCCAGGTTGCCGACGCCCCGTCGGCGCGTTGGGCCGAGGTCTGCTGCGGCAGCGGCTTTTGCATTGCCGCTTGTCCGGAAGGCATCAACCCGCGCTTCATGCTGGCGATGGCGCGGCGCGTGCTGTCGCGCGCCAACGAAGCCGACGCGCGGCGCGAGACCGGCAAGCAGGCGTTCAAGACAATGAGCCGTGGCGTCAAGGTGCTGTCGCGTCTGCAACTGGCACCCGAATTGATGGCGCGGCTAAGCCCGGCGTCGCATCCGGCGCACGACGGCGGCGCGCCCGACATCGTTTTCTATACCGGCTGCAATCTCCTGAAGACGCCGCATATCGGGCTCTTGTGCCTCGACGTGCTCGACGGTCTCGACGTCAGCTACGAAGTGCACGGCGGGCTGTCCAACTGCTGCGGCATCCTGCAGCTCCGCGCCGGCGACGATGCCAACGGCGGGCGCCAACTGATGCAGACGGCCAAGCGCTATACCGACACCGGTGCTGCCGAAGTGATATCCTGGTGCCCGACCTGTCACATCCAGTTCGACGAGATCGCCGGCGATGTCGACTTCGGTATCGCCATGTTCCCGGTGTTCCTGGCGAGAAGGCTGGACGCGCTCAAGGCGAAGATGACAAGGCGCGTCCCGAAACGCATCGCGCTGGTCGAGTTTCCGGGCGCACTCGGCGTTACCGACGCGGTACTCGAACTTTTGGGCGCCATCGACGGGCTTGAGGTGGTGACGTTGGAGATGCCCGCCGACGTGCCGCGCGCCGGCTACCAGATGAGCGCCTTCACCGCACTTCCCGATTTCCGCCGACGCATGATCGCCGAGACCTTCCGCGCCGCCGAACGCGAAGGCGTCGATGCCGTGGTCAGCGTGTTCCATGCCGACCACCGCGAACTCGCCTCGCACGAAGAGCAGTGGCCGTTCGAGATCGTCAACTACATGGAACTGATCGGCGAGGCCATGGGGCTGGGCCGTGAGGATGTCTACAAGCGGCTCAAGCTGATGCAGGACGTCGACGCCATCTTCGCCGCAGTCGCCGACCAGGCCGCCCGACACGGCCTCGACGCCGAGACCGTGCGCGAGGTCATCGCCGCCGACATGCTGGGCGACCAGCATCTGCCGGTCGAACGCGAACGCCACCCGGCACCGGCCAAACCATGAAGGCCGAAGCGATCCCGCAAGCGCCGCCCCGGTTGCTGGCGGCCTTCGGCATCGGCATGGTCGCCATGGTGCTTTGGGCGGCGTCCCCGGCGGCGACGCATTTCATGGTCACCGAGATCCCGCCGCTGGTGGCGGGCATGGGGCGCACCGTCTTTGCCGCCGCGCTGGCACTGCCGCTGGTGTTCCTGCTGCGCTTGCCGCTGCCGAAGAGCAGGCAGCAATGGAAGCTCACCGCGATTTCGGTGGGGATCGGTTTCACGCTCTTTCCGCCGGTCTATACCTATGGCATCTCGCGCACCTCGACCGCGCACGCGGCGCTGATCCTGGCGGCACTGCCAGCCATCGTCGGCGGCATCGGCGCCGTCGTCGAACGCCAACTTCCGGGGCGCTGGTGGTTCGTCGGCGTCGTTGTCGCCATGGCCGGCGAGTGGCTCTTGGTGACCACGCCTGAAAACGCCGGCACGGCCACCCTGGTGGGCGATCTGATCTGCCTGCTTGCGTGCTTCTGCTGCGGCGCCGGCTACATCGCGGGTGCGAGGCTCTCAGCCCATATCGGTACCTGGTCGGCGACCTTCTGGGCGCTGGTCCTGGCCGGCGTCGTGCAGTTGCCGTTGATGCTGTATTTCGGCGCCGACGTCGCGTGGCTGTCGCTCAGCCGGTCGGCCTGGGGCGGATTGCTGTTCATGAGTTTCGCCGTCGGCATCGTCGGCTACGCGGCTTGGTTCTGGGCGCTCAAGGAAGGCGGCGTGGTGCGCATGGCGCCGCTGCAGTTCACCCAGCCGCTGATCAGCCTGATTATCGCCGTCGCGCTGCTGGCCGAACCGATCACCTTGCCGATCGCAATCGCCGCCGTCACCGTGCTCGCCGGCATCGCCATTACGCGGCGGGGATGATAAGAAGCCGTCGCAGATAATTCGGAGGAACGACTATGGCCATCCTCACGCTCGATCAGCTTCGCGAAGGTGCCGAGATCGTGCGCCGCCACATGCCGCCGACGCCGGCCTATCACTGGCCGTTGCTTTCTGCGCGTACCGGCTGCGAGGTCTGGGTCAAGCA
>JAYOXJ010000215.1:1589-6618 GCA_038152725.1 Rhodospirillaceae bacterium | reverse complement strand
TCGCCCGCGGCATGGACATCGACGACTTCGCGCCGAACCTGTCGTTCTTCTTCTCCAACGGTATGGATCCGGAATACACCGTCATGGGCCGCGTCGCGCGGCGCATCTGGTCGACCGCCATGCGTTTCAAATACGGCGCCAACGAGCGTTCGCAGAAGCTCAAGTACCACACCCAGACGTCCGGGCGTTCGCTGCATGCCCAGGAGATGGACTTCAACGACATCCGCACCACGCTGCAGGCGCTGATCGCCACCTACGACAACACCAACTCGCTGCATACCAACGCCTTCGACGAGGCGGTGACGACGCCGACCGCCGACAGCGTGCGGCGCGCGCTGGCGATCCAGATGATTATCAACCGCGAGTGGGGCCTGGCCAAGAACGAGAACCCCAACCAGGGCAGCTTCATCATCGACGAGCTGACCGATCTGGTGGAGGAGGCGGTGCTGCAGGAGTTCGAGCGCATCGCCGAACGCGGCGGCGTGCTCGGTGCCATGGAGACCGGCTACCAGCGCTCCAAGATCCAGGAAGAGTCGCTCCATTACGAGCACAAGAAGCACGACGGTTCCTACCCGATCATCGGCGTCAACACCTTCCTCAACCCCAATCCCGGGCCCGAAGTGATTCCTGAATTGCAGCGTTCGACCGAAGGCGAAAAACAAAGCCAACTCAAGCGCTTGGGCGAGTTTCATCAGAAGAACGCCGAACTTGCGCCGGCGATGGTGGAGCGTTTGAAGCGGGTGGCGACGCAGGGCGGCAACGTTTTCGAGGTGCTGATGGATGCGGTCCGCGTCTGCTCGCTCGGCCAAATCACCGATGCGCTGTTCGACGCAGGCGGCCAGTACCGGCGGAACATGTAAAGGGCGGACAGTGGCGGGCGGTTTGGAGATCGTCGAAGGGTACCGTCCGGGCGCCATCGGCCGCATCGCCGAGATGCACAGCCGCTACTACGCCCGTGAATGGGGTTTCGGCGTCTATTTCGAGGCCAAGGTGGCGCGCGAGTGCGCCGAATTCTTCGAGCGCGCCGCCTACGCCACCGACCGCGCCTGGCTGGTACTCGACGGCGAGCGTGTCGTCGGCTCGCTGATCGTCGACGGCGCCGAAGGGGCTGATGCCCATCTCCGCTGGTTCGTGCTCGACGACGGATTGCGCGGGCAGGGCGTCGGTGCCGATCTGATGGCGCGCGCCGTCGGTTTCTGCGATGCGCGCGGCGTCGGCTGCTATCTCACCACCTTCGCCGGCTTGGAGGCGGCGCGTGCGCTCTACGAACGCCACGGCTTCAAGCTGACCGACGAGAAGGCGGCGGAGACCTGGGGCAAGCGGGTCCGGGATCAATTGTTCGAGCGCGGCGCCGTCGCCGCCGGAGCGGTGTGAGCGTGGTCCAGCGTCCGCACAATCTCCGCGAGGTGTTGTTCGAATTCCATCAGGTCGGCAAGCATCTCCGCGTCAACGCCATCGACCCGGTTTCCGGCACCGAGGTCAGCATGATCTGCGACCCGAAGGTCGGGAAGGAGTCGCTGAAGCGTCTCGCCATGCGCAAGCTGATCTACGTGATGGAGCGGAATGCCGCCAAGGGAAAGCGGCCGGGCGGCATCGATGAGCGCGCCTGAGCGCTGGACGGGGTCAGTCGTCGGCGCCGGCGCGGCTCTTGCCGAGGCCCATCTTCTTCGCGAATTGCGAGCGCTGCTGCGCATAGCGCGGCGCCACCATGGGGTAGTCCGAAGGCAGGTTCCAGCGCTGACGGTATTCTTCCGGCGTCAGTCCGTAAGCCGCCTTGAGATGGCGCTTCAGCATCTTCATGCGGCGCCCGTCCTCGAGACAGACGATATAGTTGGGTGCCACCGATTTGGTCACGGACACGGCCGGACGGCGCGACGGTTTTTCAATTTGAAGTTGCTCGGCGCCGGCGATCCTGGAGATGCTGTCGTGGACGTCCGCGAGGACGGAAGCGATGCGCTCGGCGGGCAGGGTGTTCTGACCCAAATAGGCGGCCGTCACGCGGACGGTCATGCGCAAAATGTCTTTCCGGGAGACGTTGCTCCCACTTTGATCCGACATTGAACCCCCCGGAATTCTTGTGAGTTGAGGCATCATAGAGTTACGCGGCGCGTGCCATCAACTGAAAAATGGCGGAAAACCTTGGTTTTTCCGAAATACGGAAACTTACTCCGAGGCCTTGTGTGCGGCTTGGCATAGTGACTCCAGATATGGTACAGAAATGCGTCCGCGCGCGATTTCGCCGAGCCCGCGCCGGCCAATGACCAGGGTAGCGAAAACATCATGCCGGATCGGACCATCGCACTCGCCTGCGATCACGCGGGATTTCCACTCAAGGCAGCGCTCCAAAAGATCGTTGCCGACAAAGGCTACAAGGTGCTCGATCTCGGCACCAATTCGGGCGATTCCGTCGATTACCCGGACTACGGTTATGCCATGGCCAAGGCGCTCGAAGCCGGCGACGCCGATACTGGCATCCTGGTCTGCGGCAGCGGCATCGGCATCTCCATCGCCGCCAACCGCCATCCCGCCGTCCGCGCCGCGCTTGTGCACGATGCACTCGGTGCCCGCATGTGCCGCCAGCACAACGACGCCAACGTCATTTGCTTCGGGGCGCGCATGATCGGCGAGGACACCGCAAAGGATTGCCTTGAGGTCTTCCTCTCGACCGAATTCGAAGGCGGCCGTCACGCGCGCCGGGTCGGCAAGCTGTCGACGCCGCCGGCAGGCTGACCTCGCCAATCGCTTAAAGATAACGGAACCAAAATGCTCAATAATCCGCACAAATACGCCTCCCAGGAACTGGCCGCGTTCTTCGGCGAAAGCCTCGCCGAACGCGACCCCGACATCCTCAAGGCCATAGACGAGGAACTCAGCCGCCAGCGAGACCAGATCGAGCTGATCGCGTCGGAGAACATCGTCTCGCGCGCCGTCATGGAAGCGCAGGGCGGCGTCATGACCAACAAGTATGCCGAGGGCTATCCCGGTAAGCGCTACTACGGCGGCTGCGAATTCGTCGACGTCGCCGAGGCATTGGCGATCGAGCGCGCCAAGAAGCTGTTCGACTGCGCCTTCGTCAACGTGCAGCCGCATTCCGGTGCCCAGGCCAACGGCGCGGTGATGATGGCGCTGGTCAAGCCGGGCGACACCATCATGGGGCTTTCGCTGGATGCCGGTGGGCACCTCACCCACGGCGCTGCGCCGGCGCTGTCCGGCAAATGGTTCAACGCGGTCCAGTACGGACTTCTGCCCGACACCCACACCGTCGACTTCGACCAGGTCGAGCGCCTGGCGCGCGAGCACAAGCCGAAGATCATCATCTGCGGCGGTTCGGCCTATCCGAGGACCCTCGATTTTGCGCGGTTCCGTGCCATCGCCGACGAAGTCGGCGCCTATATGATGGTCGACATGGCGCATTTCGCCGGCCTGGTTGCCGCCGGCGTGCACCCGTCGCCGCTGCCGCATGCCCACGTCGTCACCACGACCACGCACAAGACGCTGCGCGGGCCGCGCGGCGGCATGATCCTTTCCAACCACGAGGACATCGGCAAGAAGATCAATTCGGCCGTGTTCCCGGGCCTGCAGGGCGGGCCGTTGATGCACGTCATCGCCGCCAAGGCGGTTGCGTTCGGCGAGGCGCTCCGGCCCGAGTTCAAGGTCTACTCGAAGCGAGTCGTCGCCAACGCCAAGATCCTGGCGGAGACCCTCAAGAAGCGCGGTCTCGATATCGTCTCGGGCGGCACCGACACGCATCTGATGCTGGTCGATCTCCGCCCCAAGGGGCTCAAGGGCAACGATGCCGAGCAAGCACTCGAACGTGCCGGCATGACCTGCAACAAGAACGGCGTTCCCGGCGATCCGGAAAAGCCGACGGTGACCTCGGGTATTCGCCTGGGCACGCCGGCCGCGACGACCCGGGGCTTCGACACCGAACAGTTTGCCCTGGTCGGCAACATGATCGGTGACGTGCTGGACGGCCTCGCCGCCAATCCTTCGGACAACAGCGCCGCCGAGCGGGCGGCCCGGGAAAAGGTCGCGGAACTATGCCGCCAGTTCCCGATCTATCAGGAAATATAACGGCCAGCGGCAAAATAGCTGGTGCCCAATAGGGGAGGAGAACACAGATGCGCTGCCCGTTTTGCGGACATCAAGATACGCAGGTAAAAGACTCGCGCCCGACCGAGGACAACGCGGCGATCCGACGGCGGCGGTTCTGCCCCGAGTGCGGGTCGCGCTGGACCACCTTCGAACGCGTACAGCTGCGCGAACTGACCGTAATCAAGAGCGACGGCGACCGCGCACCCTTCGACCGCGACAAGCTGGCGCGTTCGCTGGCGATCGCGCTCCGCAAGCGGCCGGTGGCCGAGGAGCGCATTGAGCGCATCGTCAACGGCATTCAGCGGCGCCTGGAGGCGCTCGGCGAGAGCGAGATTCCAACCAAGGTCATCGGCGAGATGGTGATGGAGAACCTGCGCGACCTCGATCAGGTCGCCTACGTTCGCTTCGCGTCGGTCTACAAGAATTTCCGCGAAGCACGGGACTTCGAGGAATTCGTGGAAAACCTGGGTGAAAACGTCCCCGACTGACACTAACGACGATCGATGGATGCGCGCCGCGCTGGCGCTCGCCGGTCGCGGGCTTGGGCGCGTGTGGCCCAATCCAGCGGTCGGCTGCATCCTGGTCCGGCCCGATCTCGGCGGCCGCGTCGTCGGGCGCGGCTGGACCCAGCCGGGCGGGCGGCCGCATGCCGAGACCGAGGCCCTGGCCCAGGCCGGCGAAATGGCTGCCGGTGCCACCGCCTACGTCACCCTCGAGCCCTGCGCGCATCAGGGCGAGACGGGGCCCTGCGCCGAGGCACTCGTGCGTGCTGGGGTCGCGCGCTGCATGGTCGCACTTGAGGATCCGGATCCCCGGGTTTCGGGTAAGGGATTGGAGATACTGCGCGCCGCCGGCATCGCTGTCGATGTCGGCTGCCGGCGACTTGATGCGGCGGCGCTGAATGCCGGATTTCTCTCCCGCGTCACCATGGGGC
>JAYOXJ010000215.1:0-1579 GCA_038152725.1 Rhodospirillaceae bacterium | reverse complement strand
CGGCAACAACACTGGACGGCATGGTGGCGAGCGCCAGCGGGCGGAGCAAATGGATCACCGGCGCCGAGGCGCGCGCGCGCGGACATCTGCTGAGGGCGCGGTTCGACGCGATCTTGACGGGCGCCGGCACCGTGCGTGCCGACGATCCGAAACTGACCTGCCGGCTGCCCGGCATGGAGGACCGTTCGCCGATGCGCGTGGTGATGGCGGGTAATACGGCAATCGAACCCATGAGCAAGGTGATGCCCTGCCGTGTCTTCGACAACGCCGCACCACAGGCGGTGCTGACGGATCTGGCAAAATCGGGGATCACGCGCTTGTTGGTTGAGGCCGGCCCGCGGATCAACGCGGCATTCCTTGCTGACGATCTGGTCGATGAGGTGCATTGGTTCCGCGCGCCGAAGGTGATGGGCGGCGACGGACTTGCGGCATTCGGGGAATTGCGTCATGACGATCCGGGCGCGCTGCCGGGCTTCGGCATAACGGCGCGTGGCATGGTCGGCGCCGATACTTACGAGGTCTGGCGCCGCGATCGGACGGACGGCTGACATGTTTACGGGTATCATCACCGATATCGGCGAAGTGCGGCGAATCGATACGTCCGGCGAGCGCCGCTTTGAGATCGCCACGGCTTTCGATCTCGCAACCGTCGACATGGGCGCGTCGATCTGCTGTGCAGGCTGCTGCCTCACTGTCGTCGACAAGGGTGCGGATTGGTTCGCCGTCGAGGTGTCGGAGGAATCGATTTCCAAGACCACGCTCGGGCAATGGCAGGCCGGCACCCGAATCAATTTGGAGCGCGCGCTCAAGCTCGGCGACGAACTCGGCGGTCATTTGGTTTCCGGCCATGTCGACGGCGTTGGCCGGGTTATCGGGCGCAAACCGGTGGGCGAGTCGGTGGCTGTCACTTTCGAAGCGCCGGGCGACCTCGCCCGGTTCATCGCAACCAAGGGATCGATAACCGTCGACGGCGTCTCCTTGACGGTGAACGCGGTCGGAGCCAACGATTTCGCTGTCAATATCATTCCCCATACGCTCGCGGTGACGACGCTCGGAAGTTTGGCGGTGGGGGATACGGTAAATCTGGAAATCGACCTGCTCGCACGCTATGTTGCGAGGCTCCGGGAGACCGAGAGTTAAGCTGTTGTTGGAAAAAGAAAATTGTCTCAAGCATCAAAACAGGACGTGGTTCGCGCGGTGAGCGAGTCGGACTATCTGTCGTCGGTCGAGGAAATCATCGACGACGCGAGAAACGGCCGCATGTTCATCCTCGTCGACGACGAGGAGCGCGAGAACGAGGGCGATCTGGTAATCCCGGCGCAGATGGCGACGCCGGACGCCGTCAATTTCATGGCCAAGTTCGGCCGTGGCTTGATCTGTTTGTCTTTGACCCGCGACCGATTGCGTCACCTGGATCTGCCCCTGATGGCGCAGCGAAATTCGTCGCGCCACCAGACCGCGTTCACAGTGTCGATCGAGGCGCGCGAGGGTGTGACCACCGGCATCTCGGCATCCGACCGGGCGCGCACCATCTCGGTCGCCATCGACCCGACAAAGGGCGGCGACGATATCGTCTGCC
>JAYOXJ010000214.1:0-6678 GCA_038152725.1 Rhodospirillaceae bacterium | reverse complement strand
CGCGCCCCGGGCCGGAGCCCTGGCGGTGGTAGAGCACGCCGCCCTTGGCGTTCTTGATTTCCTTGATGGCGTAGGGCCAGGCGGCGCGGCCCGAGGCGGCGAAAGGCGCGTAGGCGGCGACCAGGTCGATCAGTTTCACTTCGTGCGCGCCCAATGCGAGGCTCGGGCGGGGCTTGATCTCGCCCGGGATGCCGAGCCGCCCGGCGGTCTCGGCGACACGCTTGAAGCCGGCCTTCTGGGCGACACGAACGGCGGCGGTGTTGGACGAGACCGCCAGCGCGCGGGCCAGCGTCAGCGGGCCTAAATACTTGTCGTCGAAGTTGCCGGGCTTCCAGCCGCCGATGTCCAAGGGCGCGTCCTCGACGCGGGTCGCGGGCGTCATGCCGGCCTCGAGCGCGGCCAAGTACACGAACGGCTTGAACGCCGAACCAGGCTGGCGCTCGGCCTGCGTCGCGCGGTTGAACGAGCTTTCGGCATGGCTGACGCCGCCGACCATGGCTCGGACCGCGCCGTCGGGTGCCATGGCGACGAGCGCGACCTGGCCGACCTTGGCCTTGGCACCGCCCTTCGCCAGCGCCGCCAGCGTGTGGCGCTCGGCGGCACGCTGCATTGCCGGATCGAAGGTGGTGGCGACGACCAGGTCGGTCTCGCCCATGGTGACGTAGTCGTCGATGCGTCCCAACACCCAGTCGGCGAAGTAGCGCCCGTCGGTGGCGGGCGGCCGGTAGCGCCGGGAGGGATGCTTGGCCGCGGCGTCGGCCTGCTTCTCGGTGATGTAACCGGTGACCACCATGTTCTTCAGCACCTGGCGGGTGCGGCCGTCGGCGGCGTCGGGGCTGGCCAGCGGGTTGTAGCGGCTGGGTGCCTTCAGGAGCCCGGCCAGGAGCGCCGCCTCGTAAAGCGAGACGTCCCTGGCGGCCTTGCCGAAGTAGCGGTGCGCCGCCGCATCGACGCCGTAGGTGCCGGCACCGAGATAGACCCGGTTCAGGTACATGGTCAGGATCTGGTCCTTGGAGAACTTGGCCTCCAGCCAGAACGCCAGCAAAACCTCCTGGATCTTCCGCTTGAACGAGCGCTCGGGCGTGAGGAACAGATTCTTGGCCGCCTGTTGGGTCAGCGTGCTGCCGCCCTGGACGATGCGCCCGGCGCGGATGTTGGCGAAGGCGGCGCGCGCGATGCCGATGGGGTCGAGGCCGAAGTGGCTGTAGAAGCGTCGGTCCTCGGTGGCGAGGACGGCTTGGGGCAGCGCCTTCGGCAATTCCGAGACCTTGACCGCCTGGCCGTAAAGATCGCCGCGGGTGGCGAATACCGCGCCCGATTTGTCGAGCATGGTGATGGTCGGGCGCCGGGTGGTGCCGGCGGCGTCCTTCACGTCCGGCAGATCGAGCGCGTAGAAGGCGATGATGCAGAACCCGGCGACCACCGACCATACGCCGACGGTGGCGCAAAGCTTGAACGCGCGCATCAGGATGCCGTCGCGACCGGTCCATTTCCATTGGACGCCGGCGGCCTTCTTGCGCTTTGGCTTGGTCTTCTTCGTGGCCATCGAGCCCGTTATGGCGCCTTGGCGGTTAGCATGGCGTTAATATGGGGCCGCGCCTATCGCCTCACCACGTATAAAGCACGCCGCCGGGATAGAACGCCTTGAAGGCGAAGGCGAAGGCGACGGTATGCGGGTTGGTCACCCAGTCGCCGCTCGCGGGGTCGCGGTGGCGCGCGATGACGTTGCCGACGTCGCGGCCGAAGCTGATCCACTTGGTGTCGTGCGCCGAGTTCTGGCCCGGCACCAGGCCGAGATAGAAACCCGGCTTTTCGACCGCGCCCTTGTCCTTGAGCCGTTTCACCGTCCAGGCCTCGTCGCCGATGACGACGACGCGCTCGAACGGCTTCACCTCCGGCGGCAGCAAATACGCATCGAGCCCCTTCGAGCCGGCCCGGTCCATGCCGACGTAGGGCGTCGTGCCGTAGGGCCGCGCGGTCGGGTTTGGCGGCATCAGGACGTCGGCCTCCGGATGGGCCTCGCGGAAGCGCTCCCAGGACTGCACCACGGTGGCGACGCGGGTGAGATTCTTTCCGACATTGGCGCCGACGATGGCGCTGCCAGAGAACTGCTGCCACCAGCTGCCCGATTCGCGGTCGTACATGATGGTGTTGAAGTGCCGCAGCCGCCCGGTGTTGCCGAACAGCATTTCCTTGCCCTCGAGCGTGCGGAGATAGGCGGCGCCGGAATTGCTGAGCGGGCTGTAGCTGACCAGGACCGGCTTGCCCGAGATCGTGTCGTTGACCAATTCGTGCCAGATCAGCACTCGGATCGGATAGCCGTGCGTGCCCAGGTCGAGCGTCACCGAGAGCACCGGCTCCTTGTCGCCGATGCCCTGCACTTGGCTCGCTGGGCGGAACACCGGCTGGACGATCGGCGGGATCGAATTGCGGAACGCGCCGGTCGAGCGGATTTCCGAGAAATCGACGCCGCGCTTGGTGAAATCGGTCTTCGGAAACTCGCGCGCCCAATGCTGCACGTTCTCGCCGAAAGCCGCCGCAGGCTTGGGAATCGGGGCCAGGCAGAGCGCCGCCAGCAGCAGCGCCGGGGTCCGGCTTCGGCAACGGGTCCTTGCCTGATGCATGGCCGGGATGGTACCCAAACCAGATGACCGGCACAAACGGACGCTGACGCCATGACCGAGAAAACCCAGTCTGACGCCAAGGCCGATATGACCGAGGCCGAACTCGACCGCCGACATGCCGAGAAGATGGCGAAGAAGAAGGCGGCGCGCGACAAGATCATCGCCACCAAGACCATCGAGAAGGGCCTGCTCATCGTCCATACCGGCAAGGGCAAGGGCAAGTCGACGGCGGCCATGGGCCTCGCCGTGCGCGCCATCGGCAACGGCATGCGCGTCGGCATCGTGCAGTTCGTCAAGGGCGTGTGGGAGACCGGCGAGCGCGTCGTGCTCGAGGCCTTCCCCGAGCAGGTCACCATCAAGGCCATGGGCGAGGGCTTCAGCTGGGACACCCAGGACCGCCAGCGCGATATCAAGGCGGCCGAGAGCGCCTGGGCGACATCGAAGGAGATGATGACGTCGGGCGATTTCGACATGGTCATCCTGGACGAGCTCAACATCCCGCTGCGCTACGACAACCTCGACATCGCCGATGTGGTCGAAACGCTGAAGAATAAGCCTGAAGACCTGCACGTCGTGGTCACCGGACGCAACGCCAAGGACGAGCTGATCGAGATCGCCGATCTGGTCACCGAGATGACCATGGTCAAGCATCCGTTCCGCGCCGGCGTCAAGGCACAGAAGGGGATCGAGTTCTGATGTTCCGCCGCGCCGCCGCCCTGGCATTGACGCTTTTGCTCTGCGCCTGCGCGTCGCCGTCGACACCGCCCGCTGACGTCGCCCGCGCCCTGGTCGCCGATGCCGTCGAGACGCTCTATCAGTTCCGCCAGCACAAGTCCCTCCGGGAATACGCCAAGTACATGCCGGACGCCGCCGCCGTGGTCATCCTGCCTGACGTCGTCAAGGGCGGATGGTTCTTCGGTGCCGAGGCCGGCAGCGGCGTGCTGCTCGAGAAGAGGGATGACGGAGGCTGGAGCGACCCGTCGTTCCACACGCTGACCGCCGCCTCCTTCGGCCTGCAGATCGGCATCCAGGACACCTCCGTTGTGCTGATCGTCCGCAGCAAGAAGGCGCTCGAGGCCATCCTCAAGTACCAGGGCAAGATCGGCGCCGATATCGGCGCCACCGCGGCCTACGTCGGCGCCGGCATGGAGGCCTCGACCACGTCCAACTTCGGCGCCGACGTGCTCGCCTTCGCGACGCCGGTACTCGGCGCCTACATCGGCGGCTCGCTCGAAGGCAGCGTGCTGGTGACGCGGCGCGACCTCAACGAGGCGATCTACGGCGCCGGCGCCACGCCGCGCGCGATCCTCGACGGTAAGCACAGGACCGATATCGCGACGTCGCTGAAGGCCGCGCTTGCCAAGTGAATTTGGGCCAAATAAATCCGGGTCCCGCGCGTTCCGCGCGCTGATGATCCAGGGCACCGGCTCGGACGTCGGCAAGTCCTTGCTGGTCGCCGGGCTCTGCCGGCTATTTCGAAATCGCGGCCTCAAGGTGGCGCCGTTCAAGCCGCAGAACATGTCCAACAATGCCGCCGTCACTAGCGAGGGTGGCGAGATCGGGCGCGCCCAGGCGTTGCAGGCGCGCGCCGCAGGGCTCGCGCCGACCGTTCACATGAACCCGGTGCTGCTGAAACCCCAATCCGACATCGGCGCCCAGGTGGTTCTCCAGGGCAAGGTCAAGGGCAACGCAAAGGCGCGCGACTATCACGTGCTTAAGCCCGAACTGCTCGCCGCCGTGCTGGAGAGTTTCGCGACACTGGGAGAGACCGCGGATTTGGTGCTGGTCGAGGGCGCCGGCAGCCCGGCCGAGGTCAACCTCCGTGCCGGCGATATCGCCAACATGGGATTCGCCGAGGCCGCCGACGTGCCGGTCGTCCTCGCCGCCGACATCGACCGCGGCGGCGTCATCGCGCAACTGGTCGGCACCCATGCGCTGATGACCGAGGCCGAACGCGCGCGCACCCGGGGCTACATCGTCAACAAGTTCAGGGGCGACGCGACGCTCTTCGACGACGGCCTCGCCATCATTACCGAACGCACGCGTTGGCCGGCCATCGGCCTAGTGCCGCATTTCGCCGACGCGCGGCTGTTGCCGGCGGAAGACGCCATGGCGCTCGATTCCGGCGAGCGGCGCGGAAATGGCTCGGGTGAAATCCGTATTGCCGTGCCGAGGCTGTCGCGCATCGCCAACTTCGACGATTTGGACCCCCTGGCGGCCGAGCCGGACGTCGCCGTCAGCGTCGTCGATGCGGGACGGCCGTTGCCCTTGGATGCCGACGTGATCCTGATCCCCGGATCGAAGTCGACGCTCTCCGATCTCCGCGATCTGCGCGCCCAGGGCTGGGACATCGACATCGCCGCGCACCACCGCCGGGGCGGTCTGGTGGTCGGGCTTTGCGGCGGCTACCAGATGCTGGGCGGCTTGGTCGCCGATCCGGACGGCTTCGAGGGCCCGCCGGGCGAGGTTGCCGGCCTGGGCCTGCTCGACGTCGCCACCGTGATCGGTGGCGACAAGTCCCTGGTCGCCGTCACCGGCCGCGCGCTCCCCAGTGGTGAGGCGGTCGCGGGTTACGAGATGCACATGGGCCGCACCCAAGGCGCCGATACCGCGAGGCCCTGGGTCGAACTCGCGGACGGACGCACCGACGGCGCGGTCTCCGCCGACGGCCGGGTGATGGCCTGCTACGTGCACGGACTTTTCGCATCCGACGATTTCCGCCGCGCCTTCCTCGGTCGCATCAGGGATGGCCGCGCCGGCACGCTCGCTTACGAGGCCGGGGTGGAGGCGACGCTCGACAAGTTGGCGGCGCACTTGAATGCGCACCTCGATATCGAGGCGCTTCTGGCCATCGCATATTGACTGTCATGCCCGGGCTTGACCCGGGCATCCATGGTTTCGACCGAGCAAATGGAAAGTCGTGGATCCCCGGGTCAAGCCCGGCGATGAAGAACCAATCCGTGGCTCAGGCCTTCTTGCCCCAATGCGCTTTTGCCATTAGCGTGGAAGACGAAGCCCAAGAGGTTCATCAACAGTTGGGCTGCGAGGAACGCCGTGGTGCCCGAGTGGTCGTAGTCGGGCGCCACTTCGACCAAGTCGATGCCGACGACGTCGCCCCGCGTACTCAGGCCCTGCAGGATTTCCAGCACCTCGTAATAGAGGAAGCCGCCGTGGCTCGGCGTGCCGGTGCCGGGCGCGATCGAGGGATCGAAACCGTCGATGTCGATGGTGAGGTAGTAGCGCTTGCCGGCCGGGATGCGCGCGACGACCGCGTCCGCGCCGAGCTTGCGCACGTCGCGGACAGACAGGATATCAGAGCCTGCTTTTCTCGCAGCCTCGTAGTCGGCGCGGTTGGAGGACGAGACGTTGCGGATGCCGAGCTGGGTCATGCCGGTGACGTGCTTCATCTCGGATGCGCGCCTGAGCGGGTTGCCGTGGCCGTACATGACGCCGTGGCGCTCATCGACGAAATCGAGGTGCGCGTCGACGTGGACGATGTGCACGGGCGGCTCGCCGTCGAAGGCGCGGATGCAGGGGATGTGCACCGAGTGGTCGCCGCCCAGCACCACCGGCAGCGCCTTGGCGTCAAGGATCTTGCGCACGCCGAGCTCGATGTTGGCGTGGCTCTTGGTGGTGTCGGTGTGGATGATGTCGGCATCGCCGATGTCGACGATGGTTACGCTATCGGTCGGCAGATACGTCACGTCGTCCTCGAAATCGTAGGCGCCGCCATGGCCGAAGGAGAACAGCGTCGATGCCTCCCTGATCGAACGCGGGCCGAAGCGCGCGCCGGCGCGGTACTGCGTGCCCATGTCGAACGGCGCGCCGAGGACGGCGACGTCGGCTTGGATGGCGTTCCAGTCGAGACAGGGCGGCTGCTTGGCGAAGGTGCTGTGGCCGACGAACGGGAGGTTCAGCCGGCCCTTCTCGTAACCATGCTCGGCCATGATGCGGGTCCCTCTCTTACTGCGGTGCGCCGAAGCGCACGATTATTGCGGCGCGCCGAAGCGCACGACGGCGATGGCGGCGACGAAAGCGCCGTTGATCAGGTTGG
>JAYOXJ010000213.1:0-6698 GCA_038152725.1 Rhodospirillaceae bacterium | reverse complement strand
TCGCTGATCCTGCTCGGCTGGGGCTCGTTCGCGCCGGTTGTGGGTTGGCTCTCGGACCGCTGGCGGCGGCGCAAACCCTCGATGATCGCCGCTGCGCTGATCACGCTGGTCACCATCCTGCCGGTGATTTACATGCCGGGCCTCTCGGGCCTCGCCATCAAGGTGCTGTTGTTCCTGAACGGCGTCGGCGCCGCCGGCATGGTGGTCTGTTTCGCCACCGCGCGCGAACACAACGACCCGGCCCATACCGGCACCGCCATGGCCTTCGTCAACATGGCGGTGATCGCCGCCGGCGCGGTGATGCAGCCGGTGGTCGGCTGGCTGCTCGATCTCGGCTGGCAGGGCGAATTGATCCAGGGCGTGCGCATCTATCCGCCCGAGGCCTTCCGCAACGCCTTCCTCGTGCTGCCGGCGAGCTGCGTCGTCGCGCTGGTGCTGGCGCTGCTGATCGGCGAGACCGGTGCGCGCGTCCGCGCCGCCGATCAGTCGGACTCGGTATGACGCGCCGCGAGAGGATCGCAGGCCTCGGTCCAGCGGCGCCAGGCGGGCGTCGCGCCGGAAGTCTGGCGGAATTGCCTGAGCGCGACGCGAAACGAGGTGCGCTCGGCGCGGGATTTCGGCAGCTTGTTCCCGTCCGGCGCCGTTCCGGCGGCAAGCGCGTCGAGGGCGAGGCGCTTGGCGGCGGCGATGTCGGCCGGCGCGAAGTGCCGGAACAGCGCCTGGAAATTTTCGTGGGCGGCGGCGTCGAAGGATTTGAGTTCACCGAACGAGTCGCGCAGCGGATTGGGCGGGTAGAACGCCATCACCGTGACCCAGCCGCGCGGCACCGGAATGTTGGCCGACTGGCCGCGCTTCTTGGCCAAGAGCGCCGGCATGACGTGGGTGTGCGGGCCCAAGGGCGTTGCGCCGTCGTGCGCCGGGATCTCGGCCGTCACCTCGATGCGGCCGAGCGCCGAGATGAAGACGCGCGCGGGCTGCGCCCGTTTGATCGCCGCCATGGCGTCGTGCGGCAACTCGACGAAGGGGGTGCCGGCGTGGCGCCTGAGCAGGCGCATGAGCGCCTTGTCCTCGGTGCGGATGCAGGGTTTCAGGTGCTTCACGCCGAGGCCGATATCGAAGAGCGTGCCGCCGGCCTCGCGGCCCAGTTCGCAGACGCCGGCGCTGCCTTCGATGTCGGCGGCCTTGGCCGGCAGGCAGATCAGCACGCCCTGGCTCCAGGCGCTCGGCAGCTTGGAGAGCATTTCGTAGGGCAGCAATCGCGCCTTGGCGTTCCGCGTGACCTGGATGGCGCCGGCCTTGGTCGCCACGCGCCAGCCGTCCGCTTTGGCCGCGATCTCGGCCGCCTCGCCTTGGCCGCGGTGAAATTCCGCCAGCGCGCCAAAAGTGCCGAGGCTCCAGCCGGTGGCCGCATCGCGGACCGCCGTATCGATTTCGGCGGCCACGGCGGCGGGGTCTTGATCTCGCCATTGCATGGCGGCCATGTTACCGTCTCGGCCTTGAATTAGGGAGGACTCTCTCGGCATGAAATATCTTCACACCATGGTCCGCATTTCCGATGTGGACGCGTCGCTGCACTTCTATTGCGATCTCCTGGGCCTCAAGCAGACCCGGCGCGTCGACCGCCCGGAGCACGGTTATTCGCTGGTCTTCGTCGCCGCCGAGGATACCCCCGACGCCGAGATCGAGCTGACCTACAATTTCGAGCCCGAGGAATACACCGGCGGGCGCAATTTCGGCCATCTCGCCTTCCGCGTGCCCGACATCTACGCCGCCTGCCAGCGGCTGATGGACGGCGGCGTCGTCATCAACCGGCCGCCGCGCGACGGCCGCATGGCCTTCGTGCGTTCGCCCGACGGCATTTCGATCGAACTGCTGCAGGAAGGCGAGCCCCTGGCCGCAGCCGAGCCGTGGTCGTCGATGGCCAATACGGGAAGCTGGTAAACCGGCTTAGACAGAGCCCTTAAACACTACCCGGGGGCGGCACCTTGATCGGGCCCAGTTGCGCCACGATCTTGTCGCGGTCGGGCATCGGCTGCGGCTCGTAGCCGTCGAGCGCCGCGACGATGGCGGCCAGGCGCTCCGGCGTGGTGCCGCAGCAGCCGCCGATGATCCTGGCGCCGCAGTCGCGCGCCAGGCGCGCGTAGGTGGCCATGACCTCGTTGGTGCCGGAGTAGACGATTTCGCCGTCGACCATCTGCGGGATGCCGCAGTTGCCCTTGGCGATGATGACGTCGTTCTCGTCGGCGGCCTTGCAGAGACCGACGACGCTGTCGATCAGCATCGCCGGGCCGGCTCCGCAGTTGGCGCCGAACGCGGTCAGGCGCGGCGAGAACGAATGGGTGAACTCGACGGCCTGTTCTGCGGTGTTGCCCATCATGGTGCGGCTGGCGGTATCGAAGGTCATCGTCGAGACCACCGGCAGCCCGGTGCGGTGCGCGGCGCGGATGGCGGCGCCGAGCTCGTCGAAGGCGAAGATGGTCTCGATCCAGATGACGTCGGCGCCGCCTTCGGCGAGAGCCGTCATCTGCTCATAGAAGGCAGCCTCGGCGGCATCTGCCGTCAGCGTGCCGAACGGTTCCATCATCTCGCCGGTGGGGCCGACCGAGCCGGCGACGACGACCGGGCGCGACGCCTTGTCGGCTGCGGCGCGGGCGAGCCTGGCGCCGGCGAGGTTGATCTCGGCGGTGCGTTCGGCGGCCTTGTCGAGTTTCAGGCGGCACGGGTTGGAGCCGAAAGTGTTGGTCAGGATGATGTCGGCGCCGGCCTCGATCATGGCGTCGTGCAGCCAGCTCACGTGTTCGGTGCCGTCGACGTTCCAGAGGTCGGGCGGCCGGCCCGCCGGCAGGCCGCGCAGCATCATGTTGGTGCCGGTGGCGCCGTCGGTGATCAGGTAATCGCGTTCGGAAAGGAGATCGGCGAGCAGGTTCTTGGCCATCGGTGGTCCGTCCTAGTTTGCGTCTGCCGCGCGGGCTTTGTCGCGCCGGCGCCGGGCGTTGGCGAGGATGAAGCGGCGCAGATCGTCACCGGCCGTCGCCCACGCCGCCACTTCTTCGCGAGAGCGCCAGCAGCCCTGGCAGAGATCCGTATCCGGATCGAGGCTGCAGATGCCGACGCATGGCGTCATCACCGCGCGGCTGGTGTTGATTTCCATGCCCTGCACCTAAGCGTCCGGGGCGGCAAAATCAAGCGCCTTCGCCGCGCCGGCCCGCGGCGCGGGCGGCTCACTCTTCGCCGGGGACGTTGTAGCTGGGCGCCTTGCCTGGATCGAGGGCGCGGGTGACGTAGGCCTCGGCCTGCGGCGCGTAGGCGGCCCAAAGCAGGGCCAGTTCGGCGACCGGGTCGGCGTCGGTCCAATCGATGCGGAGATCGGCGTAGGGCCAGGCCGCCTTGTCGGCGACGACCATGGCGGCGGAGTGAATGTCGCCGGCCTCGCCGCCGGCGGCCAATCCGGCCGCCAGCGCCGCCAGCAGGCGCTCGGCCAAGGCGCCGGTCGCGGCTTCGAAGGCGGCGGTCATCGCCGATGGCACATCGGTGTTGGCGAGCAGGTTGCCGCCGGCGCAGCAGTCGCGGCCCTCGGCGGTGGCGTGGACGCCGAGGGTCGCCGCGCCGGAGTAGACGGCGGTGCGGCCTTCGATGTCGATGGCGAGCAGCTGGCGGTGTTCGATGTTGGGCTCGCCGGCCAGCTCGGCCAGCGCCGCTTGGGGCTCCAGGCCGCGCTCCATCAGGTCGAGCACGCGCGGGCCCAGGCTCGGATCGGTGACGTTCTGCGTCGCCACCGTGCCGACGCCGGCCCAGGCCCAGGGGCAGCGCGCGCCGACGGCGATGCTCGAGGTCGCCAGCGCGACGCCGACTTGGGCGGTCTTCGGGCAGCGCCCCAGGATGGCGAATGTCACGTCGGGTCCTCCGTGCGGATTGGGTTGCTCATTATCTCACGCCGAGCAGCGCCATCAACACCGCCAGCGTGCCGAACGAGGCGAGGGTCGAGAGCAGGATGGCGGTCGCCGCCGGCGCCGTTCCGGTATCGTAGCGCACGCCGAATAGATAGACGTTGATGCCGATCGGGGTCGCCGCGACGATGACCGCGACCGAGAGCCAGAGCGGGTCAAGTTCGAAACCGTAGCGGCCGATCATGAAGACGGCGAGCGGGTGGATGACGAGCTTGAGCGTCGAGCCGATGGCGGCTTCGGGCAGGGCGCCGAGCAGCTTGTAGCGCGCCAGCGAGGCGCCGAGACAGAACAGCGAACACGGGATCGCGGCGTCGCCGAGCAACCCGAGCAGCCGGTTCGACCAATTGGGCAACGGCAGGGATGCCACGTTCCATAGGATGCCGGCCAGCATGCCCATGATGATCGGGTTGGTGACCAGGCCGCGCACCACGTCGAGGGCGAGCCGCAGCGGATTGCCGCGGCGCCCGCGCGCCGCCTCGACCATCACGGTGACGACGAGATAGAGCTGCCAGGAATGGAACGAGATGATCAGGAACATCGGCAGCAGCGCCTCGTCGCCGAACGCGAGATGGACCAGCGGGATGCCGAGCATAACGGTGTTGGCGAAGCCGCCGGTCATGCCGGCCATGGCGGCGGCCGGCCAGTCGCGTTTGAAGACTTTGCGCGAAATGACCATGCCCAACGCCCAGGCGACGTAGACGCCGCCGAAGTAGGCGACGACGAACGCCCATGGGATGGTCTCCGGCAGCGCTCTCGTGGCCATGGCGCGGAACAGCATGGCCGGGACGGCGAAGTTGAAGACGAAGGCGGCGAGGCCGTCGACGCCGGCGGTGCTGAGCCAGCTTTTTCGGGCGGCGACGAGGCCGATCAGGACGACGCCGAAAACCGGTACGATGATGTCGATCAGAACGCTCATGCCTGGAGCTTCGCCGAAGCGGCGAAAAACGCAAGCCGGGGCGGCATTGATCGATTGCATCGGTGCCCGGCCGTTGCTAGCGTCCGGCCATGCAACTCTATCATACCTTCACCTCGCCCTATGCCCGCACCACACGGATCGTGGCACACATTTGCAATGCTGCCCACGAGCCCGTGGTGATCGAATCGAACATGCTCCGTACCGACACCAATCCGGTCCTGGCGGTCAATCCGACCGGCCGGGTGCCGACGCTGGTCGACGGCGACGTGGTGCTGACCGAGACGCCGGCGATCTGCCGCTATCTCCAGGCCAAGGGTGACGGTACCCGAGTATTCGCCGCCGACGGCGACTGGGCCGGCGTGCGGCTGGAGAGTTGGGCGACCAGCCTGCTCGACGGTGCGGCGCTCTGGACGCGGGAACTCCGCCGGCCCAAGGAACAGCAGTCCGATTGGCTCTGCGGCGTGGAGCGCGCGCGGGCAATCAGGACGCTCGATTGGTTCGATGTCGAGCCCGGCATTAGAGGCGGCAAGGCGCCCTGGGACTACGCCCATATCGTGCTCGCCATCGGCGTTGAATATCTGGAATTCAGGAATCTGATTCCGGATTGGCGCCAGGGCCGCGACGCCTTGGCCGACTGGTTCGCGGAGCAACAGAAGCGTCCGTCGTGGATCGCCTGCGCGCTGCCGCCCGGCGCCTGATCGCTTAAAATCCGGACTTACGCCGCCGTCTTGGCCGCCTCCCAGGCGAGGATGGTGCGTTTCTTGTCCGGTCCCCAGCGGTAGCCGGTGATTGCGCCGGTGTCGCGGATGACCCGGTGGCAGGGGATCAGGAATCCGACACGGTTCGCGCCGCAGGCCGATCCGACGGCGCGTGCGCCCTTGGGCTGGCCCAGGTGCGCCGCCAATTGGCCGTAGCTGACGACCTGGCCGGCCGGGATGCGGAGCAGGGCTTCCCAGACGCGGATCTGGAACTGCGTGCCGCGCAGGAACACCGGCAGCGACGCGGATTCCGCTACCGCCGGCTGGGCCAGCGGGAAGATTCGGGGCAGGTAGGTTGTGCTTGCCGCCGGATCCTCGATCCAGCGCGCGTTTTCCCAACCCTCCTGTTGCTCCGCGACCAACTCCTCGCGGCTGAACGGATCGGTGAACGAGACACCGGCGACGCCGCGGTCGGTGATCGTCACCATGCATTCGCCGAAGGGGCTGGCGTGAAAGCCATAGCGGAAGGTCATGCCGTCGCCGCGCGACTTGAATTCGCCGGGCGATGCCGCGCTCAAGGAGACGAACAGATCGTGCAGCCGGCCAGGTCCGGATAGCCCGGTTTCCAGCGCCGCGTCGAGCACGCTGGCGGCACCGTCGAGCAATTCCATGGCGTGGCGGTGGGTCAGGTATTGCAGGAACTTCTTCGGGCTGATCCCGGCCCAGCGCGTGAACAGGCGCTGGAAATGGTGCGGGCTCAGGCCGGCGGCCTCGGCCACGTCAATGAGTTCGGGCTGGTCCTCGCGATGCCGCACCAGATAGTCGATGGCGCCGGCGATGCGATCGAAGTCCCGCGCAGCCGCACCGGCGGATTCCATGTTCATTTCAAGGCTCGCTTTCTTGTTCATGAGCCAAATGTAGCGGCCCGAAATGGCCGAAACCACCCGATCCTTGCGCAGGCGACTGAACAAGAGTGTCTAAAAAAAATCGAACGCATATTGATTTCGATCAAATACCTGCAACACCCCTCGGGATACCATCTTGGCGTCTGATCCAGGGGGAAGACGATGGCAAACGCGGTTTTGTCCTTCCCCCCTATAACAGCACCGTGTTTGATATAATTCCCTAACTTAAATC